>NZ_JASCXP010000742.1:0-1143 GCF_030010695.1 Nocardia sp. CC201C | reverse complement strand
CGACGCCGACGCGAAGGGGCGTGAATTCGTCACGGAGCCGGTGGCTTTCGATCACCCCCTGTGGGTGCTGTACTCCTCGGGCACCACCGGCAAACCCAAAGGCATCGTCCACGGCCACGGCGGCGTCCTGCTCGAACACCTCAAAGCCATCGCCCTGCACACCGACCTCGGCCCCGACGACACCTTCTTCTGGTACACCAGCCCCTCCTGGATGATGTGGAACTTCCAGATCGCCGGACTCCTCGCCGGCGCCACCATCGTCTGCTACGACGGCAGCCCCACCCACCCGGCCACCGACACCCTCTGGCACCTGGCCGCCACCACCGCCACCACCGTGCTCGGCACCAGCCCCGGCTACGTCCTGGCCTGCGCCAAAGCCGACACCCACCCCACCCGCGACCACGACCTCACCGCCCTGCGCAGCATCGGCATCACCGGCTCCGCGCTGCCCCCGTCCTCCTCACTGTGGCTACGCGACCACCTCGGCGACCACATCCCCGTCGCCTCCATCAGCGGCGGCACCGACGTCGTGTCCGCCTTCCTCGGCGCCGTCCCCACCGTCCCGGTCTGGCCCGGCGAACTGTCGGTGCCCTACCTCGGCGCCGCCGTCGCCGCCTACGACGAGCACGGCCACCCCGTGCGCGGCGAGGTCGGCGAACTCGTCATCACCGCCCCCATGCCCTCCATGCCCGTCCGGTTCTGGAACGACCCCGACGGCTCCCGCTACCACGACGCCTACTTCACCACCTACCCCGGCATCTGGCGCCACGGCGACTGGATCACCATCACCGACCACGACAGCGTCATCGTCCACGGCCGCTCCGACTCCACGTTGAACCGCAACGGCATCCGCATGGGCTCCGCCGACATCTACCAAGCCGTCGAAGCCCTGCCCGAGATCACCGAATCGCTCGTCCTGGGCATCGAACAACCCGACGGCGGCTACTGGATGCCCCTGTTCGTCGTCCTCACCGACGGCACCGAACTCGACGACGACCTGAAACGACGCATCGATACCGCTGTCCGCGAAGAGGTGTCGCCCCGGCACGTACCCGACGAGATCATCGCCGCTCCCGCCATCCCGCACACCCGCACCGGCAAGAAACTCGAGGTGCCGCTGAAGAAACTGCTCCAAGGAGCCGA
>NZ_JASCXP010000741.1:0-1152 GCF_030010695.1 Nocardia sp. CC201C | reverse complement strand
GAACGCCACGTTTCGGCATCGAGCTCATCAGCTGCCCTCGACCAGCACAGCTAGGCCCACGCCAACCGGCGACTCAGCCACTCCTGCGTGATCCGGGCCGACCGTGCCTGATACCGGCGCAGGTTCGGCACACGCCGTGGTGCCGGTTGGCGGCTGTGATAGGCCCAGTAACCGGCCAGACCGCACAGGAACGCGTCGATAGCGGCCGGATCGATGTCCCGGGTTACACGGTGCGAGGCGAGGATCGGGTCAGGATCCAGCCCTTTACCCGCGATCGAGGGCACCAGCGACGCGAGGTCGATCCATGCGGCACCTCGACAGGGCCAGGCCCAGTCGACGATGAACGGCGAGCCGTCGCCTCGTATCAGCATGTTGTCCGGACGAAGGTCAGTGTGCAGCAGGGAATCGCCGACCGCGCACTCGGGCCAGGTGGACTCCAGCTGAGCCAGCCGGTGGAGATTTCGTGACGCCCACTCGTCCATATCAGCGGGTGCGCCCCGCTCGGCGAACTGCCTCCAGCAGATCAACTTCGGCCCATAGACATCGCTGATCGCCGGTGCCCCGGGAATGGGGCTCGGAGTCAGCTTTTCAGCAAGCTCGTCCAGCATCCGGAGGACGCTGTTCAGCTCATCCTGCTGATCGAGCTGCGGATGGTGTCCCTCGATGAACTCGAAGGCCACCGCGAACCATCCAGCTGCTTCGACGGTGAACCGGACCTCGGGGGTGGGGATGCGCGCTGAAAGCTCCGCGGCAGTAGCGGCTTCAGCCCGGTACCGCTCCACGAGACCGTCATGGACACTGACAGCCTTGATAAAAGCAGCCGTCCCGTCCTCCAAGCGCACGCACGCGGCCAGGCCATGACTGAACCCGCCGACTTGGTTGGTCGCCGATGTCACCCGCAGGCCGAGGCGCTGCTCGATGCCCTTCCGCACCATCGGCGGCAGCTCTCGCCATTCGACGCGATTCGTCACGTCCTCATTGACGGCCACCGGGCTATTGTGCAGTTCGCCCGCCCATAGCTGTCCAGCGGGTGGTCAGTCGTTGGCCAGCGGATGCTCGCGACAAGGCAGAGATCCTGAACAGTTCAGCTCACATGCTCGAAGTCGAATTCGCCATCCGTCGCCCCGGCCACAAACGCCGTCCATTCAATCT
>NZ_JASCXP010000740.1:0-1154 GCF_030010695.1 Nocardia sp. CC201C | reverse complement strand
ACGCTGGAGACCGCCGGTTCCGGAGCGGCCGCCCTGCATGCCCTGGCCGCTGACATGGTCGCCATGGAACGTGCCGCGAGCGCCCTGTCCCCAACGAATTCTCCTGTGGCCGAGCATATTCGGATCGCCGCCGGACGCCTCGACGCCGGTGTCGCCGAATACGAGCGAATCGTGGCCGCCACCGCCCAGGTGCTCGCCGTCCCCGAGAGCGCCGCGCTCGCCGACGACCTCGGCTGGGCCATGGTGGACCTGCGCGACGCCGCCGACCGCCTGGACGGCTGGGCGCAAGCCCTCACCGACCTTGCCGACGGCCGCTACCGCGCCACACCGCCCACGGCCTGACCCACAAATCGTCGCAACTACACCCGCGCTGTTGGACCGCCGTGCGCGATCGGCTGGAGCCGCTGCTGTGAGCGTGACTGCTTCGCGCCGTTCGATCACCCGTGGCGCGATCGGCTGGAACTGCCGCCGTGAGCGTGACTGCTTCGCGCCGTTCGATCACCCGTGGCGCGGCCGGCTGGAACTGCTGCCGTGAGCGTCGCCCTGCCTATTCCCCCGCGCCGTTCGACCGGCTGTGCTGACCGGTGCTCGCGGACCGGCTGTGTCGCTCGGCGCGTTCGCGTGCCTGAGCTCGATCCGGCCGTTGCGGCACCTCGTGCTGCCTGCTCGGCCGGGGTATCGGATGGTCGGCCGCGAGCGGTATCTGCTGTCGATCGGGTGTGTCCGTGCGGGCGCTGCCGGGCGGGTGCGCGTCCGGTCGGCCGTGGCGTGGGCTCAGGGGGAACCCTGAACTTTCCCGGATATTGGCGCTGACCTGGTGTTTTTCTCTTGCGGGCCTGCGAGTATGGAGGGTGTCGGATCGCGCGAACGCCGGTTCGGGAAGACTTCGGGAGGTACCAATGCTGTGGAAGATCATCGGCGTCGTCGCGGTGGTGTGGATCGCGCTGGCCATTATCGGCGCGCTGATCAAGGGCCTGTTTCCGATCCTCATGATCAGTCTCGTGGTGTTCGGGCTGTACCTGCTGTACAAGGCGGTGTCCGGCTCGGACAAGTCGACGATCAGCAAGATGTAGACGTACCGGCACAGCCGATCGGGGCCCCCCCCCCCCAAAGGGCGGGGGGGCCCCGGGCCGGGGGGGCGGGCCGGGGGGGGG
>NZ_JASCXP010000739.1:0-1156 GCF_030010695.1 Nocardia sp. CC201C | reverse complement strand
CCCGACGCGTATGTCGCCGGTTCAGCCGACGCCGAGGTAGGCGGATTTGATGGCGGGGTCGACCAGGAGGTCGCGGCCGGGGCCGGACTTGGTCACCTCGCCGGTTTCCAGGATGTAGGCGCGGTCGCTGCGGGTGAGGGCCTGCTGAGCGTTCTGTTCGACCAGCAGGACCGTGGTGCCGCTGTCGTTGATCTCGGTGATGATGCGGAAGATCTGCTGGATCACCATGGGGGCCAGGCCCATCGACGGCTCGTCCAGGAGCAGGAGCTTCGGGCGGGCCATGAGGGCGCGGCCGATGGCGAGCATCTGCTGTTCACCGCCGGAAAGCGTGCCGCCGACCTGGCGGCGGCGCTCGGCGAGGCGCGGGAACAGCTCGAAGACCCAGTCCAGGGTGGAGTCGTACTCCGACCGCTGCTTGAACGGCCGGGCGTAGCAGCCCATGTCCAGATTCTCCTGGACCGTCATTCCCGGGAAGACACCGCGCCCTTCGGGAGCCTGAATGAGCCCGGCCAGCACCCGCTCGTGCGCCTTCATGCGGGTGATGTCCTTGCCCTCGAACAGGATTCGCCCCCTGGTCAAGGGCAGCAGGCCGGACAGGGCGCGCATGGTGGTGGTCTTGCCCGCACCGTTGGCGCCCAGCAGGGTCACCAGCTCACCGGAGCCGACATTCAGCGAGATACCGTGCAGCGCTTGGATTCTGCCGTAATTGACGACGATGTCGTCGACCTGGAGCAGTGCGGACGCACCTTCCGGGGCCGTCGTTCCGGCGGGCTTGCGCAGTGTGACAGCCGATTCCGTCGACGAGGTCCGGTCGGACTCGCCGATGTCGGCCGCGGCCTCGTCGCCGCCGGACTCGCGTTCAGCCGACTCGGATCCGGACTCCGCGGACCCGCGCTCAGGAGATTCGGGCCCCGCGGACTCTGATTCAGCGGCTCCCGACTCGCCCGCGTCGGCCGCCGCGGAATCCGTACCCTCCGCCGTGGCGACATCGGCCGCGATCTCCTCGGCCTCGGCACCCTCCGCGACGTCCTCGGCAGCCACCTCGGCGGCCGGACTGTCCTCCGGCACACCCAGATACGCCGCGATCACCGCCGGATCCTCGCGGATCTGCTCCGGCAGCCCGTCGGCGATCTTGCGCCCGAACTCGAGCACCACG
>NZ_JASCXP010000738.1:0-1158 GCF_030010695.1 Nocardia sp. CC201C | reverse complement strand
CCCTGGAACTGCGTGATGCCGCCGCCGCCGAACTCGCCGAGGCCGAGGCCGCCGTCACCCTCGCCCGCTCCGATACCGCCGCCGCCCTGCGCGAGTGGTGGAACACTCACCGCGATGTCTACGGCCCGGTGCGGGAGGGCCTGGTCGAAGCCCTCGAACACGCCCTCACCAGCACCGGCACCGAACCCACCCCCGCACCCGCACCCGCTGCCGGCGGCCGGAAGCCGCGCAAGAAGTCGACCGCCGGGTCCGAACAGTCGGCGCACGCGTCCGGATCCGCCGCCACCGAGCTCCGGCAGTCCGCGCCGGGGCCGCGGGGTGCGCCGGGGACGCGGGGTGGGCAACCACAGCACGGTCTCGACGGCGACGCCACGCCCACCGCCGACATCGGCCCCACCGACACCCCGTCCGCCACCGGCACACCCGCCGCCGATTCCGGCACCGAATTCCTCACCCCGGCAGAGGTTCTCGCCGAGCGCACCGAACCGCTCACCGAGGACATCCGCGCCCGCCGCCTGCACGCCCGCACCCGGGCCGACCAGTCCACGGCCCAGCTCGCCGAGCTGCGCGCCGAACAGCAGCGCATCGCGGCCGAACGCGACGACGCCCCACCACCGTTCGCGGCCCGCACCGCCGATCGCGACGCCCGCCCCGGCGCACCCCTGTGGCGACTGGTCCGCTTCGCCCCGCACCTCACCCCCGCGTCCGCGGCCGGTGTCGAGGCCGCCCTGCAGGCCGCGAACCTCCTGGACGCCTGGGTGAACCCGAGTTCCGACATCCCGGCGCACGACTCCGAGCAGTTCCTGCTCCCCCTTCCTCCGGCCGACCGCCCCACCGGCCCCACCCTGGCCGACGTCCTGGAGGTCGAGGACGACACCTTCGGCGTCCCCCGCACCACGGTCGCCGACATCCTCGCCTCGATCGCCCTGCACGAGAGCGCCACCACCACGCCCCCGAACGCCGGTACGGAGGCCGGTGCCGCGTCCGGGTCGGACAGCGCGCAGGCCCGTGCCGCGTCCGGGGCGGACGGTGCCCGCGCCGCCGACCCGGCATCGCTGGCCGCCGTCGCCGCACACCCGCGCCTCACGGTGACCACCGGCGGCCACTTCCGCCAGGGCATCCAGCTGGGCCGCCACACCAAGTCCGACGCCGAATTCA
>NZ_JASCXP010000737.1:0-1166 GCF_030010695.1 Nocardia sp. CC201C | reverse complement strand
GCCGCCCTCGCCCGAACGCGACTTGTCGGTGACGGCGCGCTCCAGCTCGACGCCCGCGTCGACCGGAACGTTCACCAGGACGGTGCCGTTCTCCTTGAAGTTGAAGCGCACCGGGTAGGTGAGGCCCGCGGTGACGTCCTGCTGGAGTCCGGTGATCTCGATCTTCAGCGGGTCGGCGGCCGGGTCGGCGACCTCGTCGGCGGGCGCGTCGGCGGCGGGCGCGCCGTGCGCGTCGTCGGAGTGCGCGGGATCGGCGTGCGAGTCACCGGCGCCGGCGGCCTCGCCCGCGACCACGGTCGACTGCGGGCCGAGTTCCACCGTGCCGTCGATCTGGACGGTGCCCAGGTCGGGGGCCTCGATGCTGACCAGGGTGTCGCTCTGGTGCTCGCCGAGGTTGATGGCGCTGAACGCCAGCAGCGCCTTGCCGCCCTTGGCGTTGTCGTACTCCGCCGACTGCGGCAGCAGGATCCGCACATCGCGCAGCGCGATCTTGCCGACGTCGGCGCTGTTGCCGTTGACGGCGGCGACCTGATCCGCCGTCTGCGAGATCTGGCCGGCGCTGCAGCCCGTCAACGCGAGCGCCGCGCCCGCAGCGAGTGCGATCAGTGTCGCGGCACGCCGCGGTTTCGACGCTGTGGTGGCTTTCAGGGCAGTCACGGGTTGTCCTCCATGTCGACCGGGCTCACTCCACTATGGAGAGTAGTAGTCAAAGAGAGTAGTGGGCGACTTCCGGAGCTGTGCGCGGGGGCGGTGTCGTACATCGCGCGCGGTTCGCTCACACGCGGATGCGGAATTGCGTGATGCGCCAAGGGATGAACGCGCGAACGCATGTGGCCGGTATCTCCTTATGGCACAACGCAGATGCACACTCAATCGGTTCTGTCAACCCCCGCCGCCGCCTAGTTGTGGCCCTGACCTGCATCGTTGATCGCGCCGTTACCGAGTCGCATGTTAAACTGTGAACATCGAAAGGGGCACGGGACACATGATTTTTAAGGTCGGAGACACCGTCGTTTACCCCCACCACGGAGCGGCGCTGATCGAAGCTATCGAAACTCGCACCATCAAGGGTGTGCAGAAGGAGTATCTGGTCCTGAAGGTCGCACAGGGCGACCTCACCGTTCGGGTTCCCGCCGAGAACGCTGAATATGTCGGCGTTCGCGACG
>NZ_JASCXP010000736.1:0-1168 GCF_030010695.1 Nocardia sp. CC201C | reverse complement strand
CGGGGTGACCGCCCTGACGCACAGGCCGCTCGGTGCGCAGGCGGGTTGGTGTGCGCTGACCGGCGGAAATGCCGACGCTTCGGCACTCCGACCGGAGAGTCGACCGACACCCCGGCGCTCTGGCGGATCGGTGCACCGGGCGCGTGCGGAGTCGATGCTCGGGCAGCGCGCGACCGTGGCGAGCGATGCGGTGGTTGTGGCGTACTGCGGGTGTCGAACCCCGGCCGACCCAGCTCTGGGTCGGGTCGTAATCCACCGGCTCGCAGCGTGTGGTGTACGCGGGCGTCACGCGCGTGGGAGGGCGTGCGGGGATGCGGCGTGAGGCCTGGTGCGTGTCCGGCGTCAGTGCGCCAGTGCGCGCCGCCAGGTCTGGCCGACCAGGTCCACGCCGAAGCTGTGGTGCGGATTCGACTCCACCGGTTCGAATCCCGCGCGTTCGTAGATGCGGCGGGCGGCGGTGAGGACGTCGTTGGTCCACAGCACGATCTCGCGATAGCCGGCCGCGCGGGCGAAGGTGAGGCAGGCGTCCACCAGGGCGGTGCCGACACCGAGGCCGCGGGCGCCGGGTTCCACCAGCAGCAGGCGCAGGCGGGCGGTGGTGTCGGAGTCGCGCATGCAGTACACCGCGCCGAGCGGTTCGCCGTCGCGGTCGGCGATCCAGGCCCGTTCCCGCTGCGGGTCATGGGTTTTCAGGTAGTCGGCGACGATGCGGGCGACGAGAGCCTCGTAGTCGGCGTTCCAGCCGTATTCGGCGGCATAGAGCACGGCATTGCGGTGGATGACCCAGCCGTGGTCGCCGGGGCCGGGGGCACGCAGCGTGAACGCCGGTGCGTCCGAGGCGGGTTCGAGGATGCGCTCGATGGTGCGCATGGCCGCGATCAGCCGTTCGCGGTCGGCGGCCGGAACCTCGGCGAGCAGTGCGGCGGTATCGCGGCTGGAGCGATTGTCGAGATCGGCGAAGGTGTCCCAGCCGTGGTCGGTGAGTCGCACCTCCTGGATGCGGCGGTCCCGTTCGGCGCGGCGGCGCTCGACGAGTCGGTCGGCCTCGAAACGGGCCAGGATACGGCTGAGGTAGCCGGGGTCCAGGCCGAGGGACCGGCGCAGCGCCACCACTTCCAGGGGGCCGGAATCGGCCAGTTCGAACAGGATTCGCGCCTCGGTGAGCGAG
>NZ_JASCXP010000735.1:0-1188 GCF_030010695.1 Nocardia sp. CC201C | reverse complement strand
TGGGGGCGGGGGGGCCCGGGCGCGCGCCCGCCGGAGGGGGGCCTGCTCCCGGACCGGAAACGGTCGCCCCCGCCGGAGCCTGTGCGCCGAGTCCGGGCGGACCGCCCGGCGGTGGTACGGTCCCGCCGTCAACCGTCCGCCCGGTGCGCTGCTGTGCCGGAGGGGGTTCGCTGATCATGGAAGGCCGTGTCGACAATGCGGAATGCTGAGAATCGGTAAAATTCGGAGTAATCGCCGCCGGCAGCACCGCCGGGGCCGACCCGTTGTCCGGAATAGCTTGCGGCGCTATCGATCGACCGGGCCCTGGGCCGCTCGGCACGGAGTTCGACGCCGACGGCCCCGGGGTCGCGGCGGTGGTATTGGTGACCACCGGGGGCATGACTACCGGGTTCGTGGCGGCAGGAGGTGTCGAAACCGGCACGGACCCACCAGATGTGGGCTCGGTATCGAAACCGCGTCCGCGCTCCCCGATACCCCGTCCGGACTCGAGGTCTCGATGTTCGAGTTCGTTCGCCGCCGCCCGCAGGATGTCCCGAGTCCGCTCATGTCTGGCGGCCTGCTTTTCCGCACGTCGATGCCGCCGGTCGAAATAGTCCGCCAGCGCGGCACGCATCGGTTCGGCGATGGTTCCGTACTGAGATCGGAATCTGCCGATCCAGCCCTCCGGAATCCGGCCAGCCTCCCGGATTTTGGCGGCGGCCCGATCGTGCCGGTCCGCCAGCGCGCGCAGGTTATCCGGATCGAGGCGCAGCTGGTTCACCATCCCGGTGTCTCCCTCCGCTGACGTACCTGCCGTTCATTCTCCTTGCTTCCCAAAATTGGGAATCTGGGTTTTCGGACCGTTTCCGGAACGCCACTCGCGCACGATCTCGCCCAGCGGCCGGGGCCGATCGGTCGGATCGCTCGTCGCGATCCGGTACTGCTGCCGCGCGTCGTTGGTGCTCTCCAACACGGCGGCCATGATCTCGGCCACGAGCTCCCGGCTGTCGAAACGCGCACATGTTCCGGGTGCCAGATACAGGTTCAGCAGCTGCCCTTTGGCATTCACCTCGGGAATGACCATGCCGGACGGGGATGGACGGCGTGCGACTATGCGCTCGAACTTCTCCCGCATCGCCAGCGCGCGGTGCCGCAGTTCCCGCGCCATGGCCTGTGCGGCACGCACATTGGGATGGGGCTCACGACGTC
>NZ_JASCXP010000734.1:0-1211 GCF_030010695.1 Nocardia sp. CC201C | reverse complement strand
GCGGCGGCGCTCCACGGTGCCGTCCGCACCGGCGGCGGCGCGCAGGCGTTCGGTGAGTTCGGCGAGGCGGCGGTCGGTGGCCACGATCCGCTCCGTGGTCGCACCGGCGCGGGTTTCGCAGTCGCGCAACTCATCCTGGAGGCGGGCCTCATCGCTGCGCAGCCGCGTCAGCTCGGCCGTCAGCGCCTCGACGCGTTCGGCCAGCCGCCGCGCGGACTCGTACCGTTCGGTGGCGGCGTTCAGGGCACCGGCCAGTTCGGCCTTGTCGGTGTCGCCACCGCGCTCCACCAGCACCTCGATAGCGCGCTCCAGGTCGGCGACCTGCCGCTGCGCCCGCTCGCGCGCCGCCTCGGCCACCCGCTCGGCCTGCAATGCCTTGTCCTCGGCGTCCTTCGACACCGGCGGGCCCGATGCGCGGGCGGGATCGGGGTGATCCGTGGAGCCGCACACGGTGCACGGCTGCCCCTCGGCCAGTGCCTCCGCCAGCTCGGCCGCCATCCCCGCCAGACGCCGCTCACGCAGGGCCAGGGTGTGTTCACGGGCATCCAGGTGCGCGGTGCGCGCCGATTCGAACGCCGCCTGTGCGCGCGCCAGTTCCCCACGCCGCGTCGCCAATTCGAGCGCCGCACTGGCGGCGGTGCGCAACCGCTCGCAGTCGGCCTCCAGCACCGGCAGCCCGGCCGCCGCATCGGCCGCCGTGCGCAACCGCCCCTCCACCGACGCGATCGATTCCGGCAGCTCGGCCCGCAACCGCCGCAGCTTCTCCGCCTGCCCCGCCAGTTCCTCCTGCTCCCGCCGCAGCCGCGTCATCTCCCCCGCCAGCCGCCTGGCCGTCTCCGCATCCGCCCGCACCTCGTCCAGCGCGCCGATCTGCGCGGTCCAGCGCGCGATGGCCGACTCCAGCCCGGTCCTGATGTCTCCGGCCGTGTCGGACTGCCCCCGCATCCCCCCGTATTCGGCCATGTTCGCGTGACCCGGCGAACCAGCCTGGTCGAGCGGCCCGGGGCCATCGCTCGGTGACGCGCTTCCTTCGCCCGACGTGCCCGCGACCGGTTCGGAATCGCCGGCACCCGGTGCGAGCGGTTCCGAGTCGCCGACGCCCCTCTCGGCCATGGGTTCGATCATGGCGAGTTCATCGGCGAGATCGGTTCCGGCCAACTCTCCGCGCATGAGATCGGCTGCTGCCCGGTAAGTTCCGGGAAGCTCCAGGC
>NZ_JASCXP010000733.1:0-1219 GCF_030010695.1 Nocardia sp. CC201C | reverse complement strand
AATTCTGCCGCGCCGCCCGCCGACGCGTCCTCCCACGCCACCGCACCCGGCACGGTGTACCCGAGCCGCGACACCGCGACCGTGGCCCGCACGCTCGGCAATCCCGCTCGGACCGCCGCGATCTCGGCCCGCCGGTCGTGTTCCCTGCCGCCGTAGCGGTAGCCGTCGGCGGTCACCAGCACCACCGGCTCCAACTGCCCGAGCCGGTCCAGCGCCGCCTGCGGGGAGTAATCCTGCCCGCAGGCGCTCCAGATCGCGCCGATGCTCGCGGTGGCCAGGAAGGCGATCACCGCCTCCGGGATATCGGGCAGGTATCCGGCGACCCGGTCTCCGGCCCGCACCCCGTGTGCCCGCAGGGTGCGGGCGAAAGCGTCGGTGCGAGTGAGCAGTTCGGCCCAGCTCAGCTCGCGCAGGGGTGCGTCCTCGCCGATATCGAGAATCGCGGGCCGGTCGGTGCGGGCCTGGCGTGCCACCCGATCGACGTAGTTCAGTCGCACCTCGGGGAACCACCGCGCCCCCGGCATGGTCGGCTCGGCCAGTGCCTCGCCCGGTGCCGCGCCGAGATCGAAGTAGTCCCACACGGCGCGCCAGAATCCCGCGATGTCGTCCACCGACCACTGCCAGAGCGATCGGTAGTCGGGGAATTCGAGACCCGTTCGGGCGGTGACGAAGCGGGCGAAGTCGGTGATGCGCGCCGTCTCGATATCGGCGGCGCTCGGCGTCCACGGCGCCGCGGTCGTTTCGGTCATCGTGCGCTCCACCCGCCGTCCATGGTGTAGGACGCGCCGGTCACCATGCCCGCCGCGGCCGAGGTGAGCCAGCCGACCAGCTCGGCGACCTCTTCCGGTTCGATGAGCCGTTTGATCGCGTTCTCGGTCAACAGAATCCGCTCCACCACCTGCTGCTCGGGGATGCCGTGCGCGGTCGCCTGATCGGCGATCTGCCTGTCCACCAGGGCGGTTCGCACATAGCCGGGATTGACGCAATTGCTCGTCACCCCGTGCGGTCCGCCCTCGAGCGCGGTCGCCTTGGACAACCCCTCGAGGGCGTGTTTGGCGGTGACATAGGCGGACTTGTACGCCGAGGCGCGAATCCCGTGCACGGACGAGATATTCACGATCCGCCCGAACCTGCGCTCGTACATGGCGGGCAGCGCCGCGCGGACGAGCAGAAACGGGGCCTCCACCATGAGCGCGAGCATGGCGCGGAACCTTTGCGG
>NZ_JASCXP010000732.1:0-1220 GCF_030010695.1 Nocardia sp. CC201C | reverse complement strand
CGGCGCGCTCGCCGGGCCCGCGGTACATCGCCGAGTTTCTCCCTGCCGCAGGTGGTTTCGGTGCACCGCGAGCAGAGGGGTCCATCCGTCAGTCCGCGCCCGGCAGGTCCAGGCTGGAGATCGTGAACGGCAGCGCCGTGGGCGGCAGGCCCGCGGCGAACCGGTTGTACTGGCTGTTGACCACCAGCAGGCGGCCCCGCTCGGTCAGCGCGGCCTGGCTGGGGTGCAGGAATCCGTCCGATGGCACCAGGCCGTCGACGATCCGGCCGCTCGACAGGTCGGGACTCATATCCAGCACCGCCACCCGTGGCTGGGCGGCGCTGTCGGCGTAGAGATTTCCCTGCGTGACGTAGATCCGGCGGCCGTCGTCGGAGACCACCGCGTCCCCGCTGGGCAGGGCCTGCCCGCCGAGGTCCACCTCGACGGTCCGTCCGCTGTGCCGGTCTATGCGCCACAACTGCCCGGTGGAACTCTGCACCGTGAGCAGATGGTCGCCGATCGCGAGGATGCCGTTGAGGTTGTGCCGCGCGGCGATCCAGTCGACGGGCGTGGACGTGACATCCAGCCAGGGCTCCATGCACCAGGATCCGCCGGTGTCGGTGATCCGGTACACGACCGGCAGCAGCGAGTCGGTGGCGTAGGCGGTGCCATCGGCGGCGATGGTGACCTCGTTGACGAAACCGCCGTCGAGTCCGCGCAATTCGGCCAGCAGTCGGCCGTCGACGGCGTCGTAGACCCGGGCGGTGCCGGTACCGCCGCCATTGACGAACAGACGACCGGCCGGATCGAGGACCATCCCCGCGGTGGCGCTGCGGCCGTCGACGCCGGCGGGCGACCAGACCTCGAGCCGGGGCTCGTGCACATGGCCCCGGTAAATCGTCCCGTCTGCGGCACTGCCCACGAAGAAGTGCCCGGAGGCGCGGTCGTAGGCGAGTCCGGATGGGAAAGCCCGGTCACCCGGAACCACATACCGATCGAATACCTCTCGTTCCGCCGGTTGCGCGGAGCACGATATAGTCAGGGTCGCCGTCGCGGCGATCAATAGATAGCGCAGGGGAATTCGCATGGGTGCCGACCTTTCCGCCGTGTCTCGGTTACCCGAATACTGACTTCGTCGGCGCGCGGGTCCCAGGGCACTCACTGCCGGGGACCGCCGATCCTGGGCATGCCGCGCCTACGCGGGGCGAGACGCGGGTCCATGCGCGCTGAGCCGCAGTGCG
>NZ_JASCXP010000731.1:0-1233 GCF_030010695.1 Nocardia sp. CC201C | reverse complement strand
TCGGCGGTGGCCGCGCGGCGACGGCGCTGCTCGACCGGGTCCGGGACCGGCACCGCCGCGACCAGCCGCCGGGTGTACTCCTGCGTCGGATGCCGCAGGATGTCGTCGCGCCCGCCCGCTTCGACCACAGCGCCGTTGCACAGCACCACGATCCGGTCGGCGAGCTGGTCGACCACCGCCAGATCGTGGCTGATGAACAGGCAGGCCCAGCCGAATTCGGCCTGCAGTTGCGCGAACAGTTCCAGCACCTTGGCCTGGACGGAGACATCCAGCGCACTGGTCGGCTCGTCGGCCACCAGAATGTCCGGATTGAGCACCAGGGCGCGCGCCAGACTGGCCCGCTGCCGCTGCCCGCCGGACAGCTCGTGTGGATACCGGTGCTCGGTGCCCGCGGGCAACTGCACATCATCGAGCAGGAATCGCACCCGATCGCGCAGCGCCTGCCCCTTGACCACCTTGTGCACGACCAGTGGTTCGGCCACACAGTCCCCGACCGTCATGCGCGGATTCAATGACGTCGCCGGGTCCTGGAAGACGAACCCGAGCCGCCGCCGCAGCGGCCGCAGCCGCCGCTCCGACAGCCCGGTGATCTCCTGCCCCAGCATCCGCACCGACCCCGACGAGGGCCGCTGCAGGGCCGCCACACAGCGGCCGATGGTGGACTTCCCGGAGCCGGATTCGCCGACCAGGCCCAAGGTTTCGCCCTTGTCGATGGCGAGGCTCACCCCGTCCACCGCCCGGAAGGCCGGGCGGCCCAGCGCACCGGGGAACTCGACCACCAGATCGGCGACCGCGAGCACCGGCTCACCCCCCACCGGCGTGGGCGACGTGCGCGCTTCGGGGGCAACGGGTTTCGCCACCGGGATTCGACCGGCGCGAGTGGCGGGCGAGCCGCCCGCACCCGGCAGCGCCTCCGCCGATCCCGACGATCCGACCGCGCCCGAACGCACCTCCTCGTTCGCACTCCGGCGCGTCGCCTCGGGACTCGGCGAACCGCCCGTGCCCGCCGCCTCGGCTGCTGAGCCTCGCGGCCCCACCATGCGCGCCCCGTCCGCTGCACCCAGCGCTCCCATGGTGCGCGGGCCATCCGCCGCATTCGGACCATCCGCTGTGTCCGACCCGGCCACGGTGCTCACCCCATCGACCGCGCTCGGCCTGTCCGCCGATTCCGCGCCCAGCTCCGCATGCTCGGATTCCCCGGACGCGAGCGCCCGCTCCTCGGGCGGCAGTACC
>NZ_JASCXP010000730.1:0-1233 GCF_030010695.1 Nocardia sp. CC201C | reverse complement strand
AGCGCACCGCGCACGCCGATGCGCTGCGCACCGAGATCGACCGTGTCATCGGCGTTTACGGGGACGGCACCACGCCCGCGCACCGCACGCCGCCGGTCACCCCCACCGCCCCGGCGACGCCGCCCGCGCTGACCGAACTGCGCACCGCCCTCACCGATTCGCAGCGCTCCGCGGCCGAGTTGGCGGCCGCCCTGTCCGGGTACCGCGCCGCCCTGCTCGCTTCCATCAGTGCCGCCTGCGCCACCCACGCGGGGGTCCTGCTCGCATGACCACCGCCGACCAGCAGGCGCTCACCGCCGCGTTGAGCGCCGAATACGCGGCCGTCTACGCCTACGGCGTCATCGCCGCCTACGCCAATCCGGAACGGCTCCAAGTGGTTTCGGAGTTCACCGCCGCACACCGCGCCCGCCGCGACGCCACCGCCGACCTGTTGAAGTCGCTCGGCGCGCCGGTCCCCGCCCCGGATGCCGCCTACACCGCCCCCTTCCCGGTCGACGATCCGATTCCGGCAGCGAATCTCGCCGTGGCCGTCGAATCCGATGCCGCCGCGGCCTGGCGGTCGGTGGTGGAACGCGCCGCCACCCCCGACCTTCGCCGCACCGGTATCGAAGCGCTCACCGAGACGGCGATGCGACTGGCGACCTGGCAGTCGATTCTGGGCACCGATCCGGCCACCGTCGCCTTCCCGGGTCAGTAGGCGTTCGGCTCCTGGCCGGGCATCAGGATCACTCGGTGGAATTCCGAACGAAGCTCGCGCCGTGTTCAGGCGGTGAACACCTGTGTGTTGCTGGATGTTTCACCGGAACGGGTAGACAGCTTCGGGACGTGTCGGTGGGTGATCCGGCTGGCGCGCGGATGATCTGGTGCGAGGCTGAGGAGATAGCCGGTGACGGTCGAAACCCCCCGAGATACTGCCCGCGAGGAGAAGGCGCTGGCGCAGGTGCGGGAGCGGCTGGTGGATGCGTACGGGCGGGCGCATTCGGTGGAGCGCGTCGAGTCCGCGGTGGGGGAGGCGAGAAAGCGGTTCGAGGGGCGCAAGATTCGCGAGTTCGTACCGATCCTGGTCGAGCGGATCGTGCGGCGCGAGCTGGATCCGGGGCATCGGGGAGATACCACGGAGCAGGTGGTCACGGATATCGGCGCGGCGGGCGCGGCGGTGAGCGAAACCGGTGCGGCGACCAACGAAACCGGCACGGCGGGTGACGAATCAGGCACGGCGGCGGGTCCGCCGCG
>NZ_JASCXP010000729.1:0-1235 GCF_030010695.1 Nocardia sp. CC201C | reverse complement strand
CCGGCTGCACCCGCGGCTTGGGAGCGCGCATCTTGCGCAACTGCGAGGCGCGCACGAACGCGTACCAGCCCAGCGAGAAGCTGGAATCCTCGGCGTCCGGGAAGCGTTCCCGCACCCGCTTGTTCACGATCCGCCCCAGCACGAAGCCCTCGGCGATCATGAACACCATCATGACCAGCATGGCCAGCGTGACGTACGCCTGCAGTACCGGCGACAGGAACATGGTCAGAATCAGCACCAGCGCCAGCGGCATGAACAGTCCGAGCAGATTGCGCCGCGCGTCGACCACATCACGCACGTACCCCTTCACCGGGCCGCGGTCGCGCGGCAGCAGGAACTGCTCCTCACCCGCGAGCATGCGCGCGCGCCGGTCCGCATTCTCGGCGCGCCGCTGGGCGGCCGCGACCTTGCGCTGCTCCCTGTTGCCACGATTGGCCTTGCGCCGGGCGCGCGCCTCCTTGGCGGTCATGGGCGCGGGCGCCACGGGACCGCGCCGACGCCCTTCGGCGTCCCGCCGCTTGGGGGTGGGACGGCCCTTGCCGAGCGTGACGTTCGGCTCGGCAACCGTCGCCGAATCGCCGTTCGACGAAGCGGAGGTGGTGTCGTCGGTGGTGCTGGACTCGCCGCGGCGCAGGAACTTCACGCCGACCAGGCTATTCGATCCCACGTTCGTCCGGAAAACGTGGTCCGTTTCCGGTGTCGTCGACCACACGAAACCTAGCCCCGACCGGGCTGAAACGGCGGCGCCGGTAGCCGGATAGACGGACATCCCGCCCGGTCACGACCATGGTCGCGGCTTACCGCCCAGCTCGAGGGCTCGCGCCGCCCGCACCGCCGGATCTCCGGGTGGGTAGGGCGGATGAGTCGCCGGGTCCCGCGTAGGATGAGGAATAGCCGCCCGGGAAGCGGCGTTGACAGCCTTTGAGCCGTGCACAGTTCACGGTTGAACACGGTGCCCTAGGAGAGTTCATGACTGTGCAGAACGAGACCACCACCCACGGGGTGACGCTGACCGACGCCGCCGCCTCGAAGGCGAAGGCGCTGCTGGATCAGGAAGGTCGCGACGACCTCGCGCTGCGGATCGCCGTGCAGCCCGGTGGCTGCGCGGGCCTGCGCTACCAGCTCTTCTTCGACGACCGCAGCCTCGACGGCGACCTGACCGTCGAGTTCGGCGGCGTGAACCTGGTGGTCGACCGCATGAGCGCCCCCTACGTGCAGGGCGCGGCGATCGATTT
>NZ_JASCXP010000728.1:0-1247 GCF_030010695.1 Nocardia sp. CC201C | reverse complement strand
CCCCCCCCCCCCCCCCCCCCCCCCCCCCCCCCCCCCGCCGCCCCCGCACCACCACGATCCCGGCGGCCGCGGTCTCGCGGCCGTATCGACACCGCCCTCGATGTCAGGCATCTACGCAGGTCAAAACGGGGAAACCCGCCCCGTCCTGCTACGCTCCCGCCTCATGGGTAAGAGCAAGCGCAACAGTCCCAAGCCGGGGAGCAATCGGCAGGCGAAGCTGGCCGAGCGTCGGGCGGCGCAGGAGCGGGCGGCGTCGGTGGTGACACGGCCGTTCGCGGGCTTGGCCGCGGAATGCGATCTGGTGGCGCTACGGGAGTTCGTGCCGTCGGCGACCGCCACGCTGAAGCTGTCGGCGAATGTCGCCGCCGAACGTCCCGTCACGCTCGCCACCGTGCTGCCGGGTGCGGTGTCGGCGCTGGTGCGCGCCGGGGACGAGCCGACCGGGTTCGTGGGTGTGCAGGTGCAGTTCCAGTCCGGTGATCCGGCCGCGGATCTGGCGGCCGTGATTCTGTGGACGCAGTCGGCGGAGCCGGGGGAGTCGTTGGCCGCCACCAGCGCCGAGGGCGCGCCGGGGCTGGCCGAGGTGCTGGATCCGGGTGCGGCGCTGGATCTGACGGTGCACCAGGACTTCAACTGGTGGGTGCCGGCGGGGGTCACCCCGGATCCGCAGGTGGCCGCCACCATCGAGCAGGCGAATCAGGCCATCATGCCGTCGGCGCGGCTGGAGCTGGGCGGGGACGCCATCGGCGCGGCCTGGTGGGTGGACGCCGGGGAGAAGGCGCATCTGCGCTGGGTGCGCCCGGAGGACGAGGACGCCCTGATGCTGGCCCTGGCCCGGCTGCACGCGGCCGGGAACCTGCACCTGGGTGAGGGGTCGCGGTTCGCGGGGTCGTTCCGGACCCACGGCCTGCTGGTGCCGGTCTTCGATCTGGACCGCGAGCGGCACGCCAGCGAATGGGTGCCGGGGGCAACGGAATTCGGTGCGCGACTGGTCGAGGCGCTGGCGGTGGACGAACCGCTGACGAGTGCGGAACGCCGCTCGCGCGATGGTCTGCGTTCGCGTCAGGTCACCTTGCGCTGACGCGCGAGATTTCCTGGGGAATTTTTTGAAAAACCCTCATTTCTAACCTGGCTCTCGGTTAGGTTCTCATCACCCCGGAAGGTCGGGGGAGGCGAGGATCTTCTCGCCGAAGCAAGAGATGAGGAAAACCATGGACGCGATTCTCGAAATCATCACCGGTCTGCTC
>NZ_JASCXP010000727.1:0-1247 GCF_030010695.1 Nocardia sp. CC201C | reverse complement strand
CTGCTCATGGTGCTGGTGTTGCGGCGCGGCGTCGAGGACGGCTCCGGGGTCGCCGAGCGGCTGGCCGGTTTCGGTGTCGCCATCACCAGCACCGGGGCGGGCATGCTGAGCGCGGCCGTGCTGGCGCCGCTGCTCATCCCGCGCCTGGGCCGCATCCGCACCGTCGTGGCGGGGCTGGTCACCGCCATCGTCGTGCAGCTGACGCTGGTCACGCCGATCACCGTGGCCACCGGCGACGACGAGGCACGCGCCCGGCTCGCGCTGCTGGCCGCCGCCTTCCTGCTCGGCCTGGCCGGGCAGACCATCAAACTCACCGGTGATGCCGCCATGCAGATCGAGATCGACGACGCGCACCGCGGGCAGGTGTTCGCCCTCCAGGACACCGTCTTCAATATCGCCTTCGTGCTGGCGCTGACGGCCACCGCGACGGTGATACCGGCCGATGGGCGTGCACCCGTGGTAGTGGTGGCCGCGGCCGGGATCTACGCCTGTGGACTCGCCGCCATCGCGTTCGACACGCGGTGGCGGGGCGGGCGCTCGTGTTAGACCGGTCTCGTTTCGGTCGCAAATCGGTTGACGGCGCGGACGACTCGCGCACAACCGCACGCGGACCGATACTGTGACACGGTTGTCGATCTCGAGTGACGCGGTACGCCGCGCCCCCGGACAGGAGACGCACAGAGCAATGGGATTTCCGCAGCGCGCGCCGATCCCGACCCCGCTCCGCACCGCATCCGTACTGACCGGCGTCGTCGCGGTCGGTCTGGCGCTCACCCCGCCGGCGGCCGCGGCCCCCGCGCCGTGGGCGCCCGCCCCCGTGAACAGTTGCGGTGAGGTGGGATTCGACCCGCTGGCCCGCGAACCTCAACCGGATACCACGCCGTGGAGCCCGCCGCCGACCATCCGAATCCCGGTCCCCGTACCGGAGTTCGTGCCGGTGCCGATACCCGGGCCCGCGCCGGACGACACCCGGATCGACCCGGCCCCGCTGCCGCCGGACCCGTGCGCCTCACCGTGCCCGGACCTGCGGCACAATCCCAGTGCCACAGGGACTCCCGCCACCCCGAGCGGTACGCCGCCGGAGCTTCCCGACAGCGAGCGCCCGCCGGAACCGACACCGACGCCCACCGCGCCGCCGGAACCGGCACCCGAACCGCAGACCTCGGAACAGCCCGTACCGGTCCTGCCGCGGCTGCCCGAGATCGAGATCGTCCCGGAGACCGAGCCGATTCCCATCCCGGTCCCCG
>NZ_JASCXP010000726.1:0-1250 GCF_030010695.1 Nocardia sp. CC201C | reverse complement strand
GCGCGATCCGGCGGCCATCGGGACGACCGTGCGGGTCAATGTGGCGGCCGGAACCGATCCGGAGCTCATCGTCCGAGCTGTCACGGAGGTCGCGGCCGCCGGGTTCGACGATTTCTTCGTCGATCTCATGTACGTCACCCGCTCGGTCGACCCGATGCGCGAGACCGCGCTGGCACTGCTGCGACGCCTGCGCGAGTAGCCGGTTCCCATTCGTCCAAGCCAGCGGGTCGGGCCCGGCGCGATGCTCGTCGTATGGATCCCACACGAGAATTCCAGTCGATCATGGACGACTGGGCGAGCGCCATCGTCGACAACGACGCCGAGCGGATCGGCCGGTTCGCCACCCCCGACTGGCTGCTGCTGGGGCCCGAGGGCGGCATCGGGCACCGTGACCGGTTCCTCGCGCTGGTCGCGGCGGGCGATCTGGTGCACACCGCCATGGCGCTCGAGGTGCTGGAGGTCCGGGTGTTCGGCGATGCGGCGGTGGCCATTACGCACGGCACCAACGCGGGCGCGTGGCAGGGGCAGCCGTTCGCGGCCGACGAGTGGGCCACGAACGTCTTCGTCCGGCGCGACGACCGCTGGCTGGGCTCGGTCACCGCGCTCACCCCGAATTACGCCGCATCGCCGCGGCACACCTGAGACGGTGGACTACCGGGCGCGGGCGCGGGACAGGTTCCAGTCCCGCCAGCCGTCCTCGTCGAGTCGCAGCACGATCGGGGCCACCACTTCGCGGCGCAGCGCGTCGGGGAGGCGGTCGGCGGCGGGCAGCACATCGGCGGACAGATCGTTCAGGTAGTCGGTGTCCAGGCTCTTTCCGGCTTCCCAGCGGTCGATATTGCGGTCGGCGATGAACCGTTCCGGATTCATGATCGCCAGCGCCAGCAGGGTGGCGGCGGCCGCGCCGACCGCCGCGCGGGGCAGCCATCCCTGCCGCAGCCGCGCCAGGCTGGCCAGCACCAGCAGGTACAGGGCGGCGATCCACAGTTCGAACACCTCCACCAGCAGTCGCAGCACGGTGAATCCGTACGCCTGCTGATAGGTCCACATGCGCGACAGCGCCGACGCCACGATCACCAGGGTCAGCACGCTCACCGCCGACAGTGCGGCCCGCAGCCAGGCCCGGTCGGCGCCGGTGTCGCGGGCGGCCCATCGCTGGACGACCGTGATGACGGCGAGGGCGAGGACGCTGACCGCCGACAGCTGCCAGAATCCGCTGCGCGCGTACTCGGCGTAGGTGAGGTCGGCGG
>NZ_JASCXP010000725.1:0-1269 GCF_030010695.1 Nocardia sp. CC201C | reverse complement strand
GCCCGGTCCGTCGCCGGTGTCTGGGACGCCGGGGAGCAGGTCTCGGGTGTCGAGTTGGATCGCGCCGGTGCGGCGGGCGATATCGGCCACCACCGAGACGGTCTCCGGCAGGTGCGGGGAGCAGGTGGAGTAAACGACAACACCGCCCGGACGCAGCAGATCCCATGCGGCGGTGAGCAATTCGCGTTGCAGGGTGACCAGGTCGCGGACATCGGAGGGGCGGCGACGCCAGCGGGCCTCGGGACGTCTGCGCAGCGCGCCCAGGCCGGTGCAGGGGGCGTCCACCAGGATGCGGTCGTAGCCGGGAGTCAGGCCGGTGTCGCGGCCGTCGGCGACATGGACGGTGACCGGCATCGAGCGGGTGGCCTGGCGGACCAGGTCGGCACGGTGCTCGGCCGGTTCCACGGCGTCGACATGGAAGCCGTCGATATCGGCGATGGCGCCGAGCAGGGCGGTCTTGCCACCCGGACCGGCGCACAGGTCGAGCCAGCGGCCGCCGTCGGGACCGTCGAGCGGGGCCCGGGTCAGCGCGAGCGCCACCAGCTGGCTGCCCTCGTCCTGGACGGCCGCCATACCCTCGCGCACCGGTTCCAGCTTGGCCGGATCGCCGCCGTCGAGGTACACCGCGTACGGCGACCAGCGGCCTTCCTCGCCACCGGTCACCAGGGCCAGTTCCTCGGCGCTGATCTCCCCCGGCCGCGCCACCAGGTGGACCGCCGGGCGGGCGTCGTCGGCGGCGAGCACATCACGCAGCTCCCCGGCCCGCGCGCCGAGCGCATCCGCGAACGCCTGCGCGATCCAGGTGGGATGGGCGTACTCGAAGGCCAGATGTCCCAGCGGATCCGCGGGAGCCAGCCGGTCCACCCACTCCTCCGGCGTCCGCTCGGCCGCCCGCCGCAGCACGGCATTGACGAATCCGGCCTTGCCGCCGCCGAATTCGGATCGCACCAGCGCCACCGAGGTGTCCACCGCCGCATGCGCCCCGATCCGGGTCCGCAACAGCTGATACACCCCCAACCGCAGCACATCCAGCAGCGCCCCGTCGATCTCGGTCACCGGCCGCCCGGCACAGTCCGCGATCACCGCGTCCAGCAGCCCCTGCGACCGGCACGCGCCATAGGTCAATTCGGTGGCCAGCGCCGCGTCCCGCCCGGACAGCTTCCGCTCCCGCAGCAGCCCCGGCAGCACGAGATTCGCGTACGCGTCCCGCTCCCGCACGGCCCGCAGCACATCCCGCGCCACCACCCGCACCGGATCGGCCTGCCCGTA
>NZ_JASCXP010000724.1:0-1279 GCF_030010695.1 Nocardia sp. CC201C | reverse complement strand
GCCGCGGTGCAACGCCCGCCGCGATGTCGACACCTTCCGCGATGTCGACACCCGCCGCGATGTCGACACCCGCCGCGATGTCGCCGCCCGCCGCGATCTCGCGGGCATGCGTCCGCTGCTCGCCGTCTCGCACCGCAGCTGGCAGTGCACGTCCGGCTTGGCAGGGTGCTAGCTCTGCGCTATTGTCGTGATATCACTTAGATATTGGGAGGATGTCATGGAGCTTCGTCCGGCCTTTCGGATGAACGGGTTCCTCATGCTGTCGGTGCTGGTCGCCGTCGTCGTGGCGGCGAGCGCGGTGGCGGCGGTCTGTATCGGGGCGGGGGCCGACAAGGGCAATGCGGGGGCCTTCGCGGTCGCCGGGGTGGCGGGGCTGATCGGCATCTCCGCGCTGCTGGCGCTGAGCGGCCTGGTGATCGTCAACCCCAATGAGGCGCGGGTCATCCAGTTCTTCGGCCGCTACATCGGATCGGTCAGTGAGCCCGGCTTCTTCTGGACCGTGCCGCTCACCGACCGGCGGCGAATCTCGTTGCGGGTGCGCAACTTCGAGACCCAGAAGCTGAAGGTCAACGACGCCGACGGCAATCCGGTGGAGATCGCGGCGGTGGTCGTCTACAAGGCCGTCGACAGCTTCAAGGCCGCCTTCGCCGTGGACGACTACGAGCAGTACGTGGAGACCCAGTCCGAGGCTGCCGTGCGCCACCTCGCGACCATCCACCCCTACGACGCCCACGACGACGACCGCACCAGCCTGCGCGACGGCAAGGAGATCGCCGAGGAGCTCACCGCCGAACTGCGCGACCGCACCGAGATGGCCGGAATCGAGGTCCTGGAAGCGCGCATCACGCACCTGGCCTACGCCCCGGAGATCGCTCAGGCCATGCTGGTCCGCCAGCAGGCCGCCCAGGTGGTGGCCGCCCGCACCCGCATCGTGGAGGGGGCGGTCGGTATGGTCGGGCTCGCCCTGGAACGCCTCACCGACCAGGGCATGGTCGAACTCGACGAGGAGCGCAAAGCCGCCATGGTCTCCAATCTGCTGGTCGTGCTCTGCGGTGACCGGCCCACCCAGCCCGTCGTCAACACCGGCACTCTCTACAACTGACCATGGCCCAGGGCAAGCGCGAGCCGAAGAAGGTGCTGCTGCGCCTGGACCCGGCGGTCCACGAGGCCATCGCCCAGTGGGCCGCCGACGACCTCCGCAGCGTCAACGCCCAAATCGAATACGCCCTACGCCTGGCGCTCAAACAGGCAGGCCGAGAACCGAAGTAGGACAAGGGGA
>NZ_JASCXP010000723.1:0-1307 GCF_030010695.1 Nocardia sp. CC201C | reverse complement strand
CGGACATGCGCTGTCCTGCCATTCCCAAACCTCCCAGCCGGGACCGATCCTAGGCAGCGGATCCCGCCCTGTGGTCGGTTGGGGTGCGAGATCTCGAACCGAGAGCCAGCGAATTTGCGAACTTCGCGGGCGAATACCCGGTTCGCCTGATTCAGCTCCTGCCGGTGCGCGAGGCAGCCACGACCGGTGCGGGAGAGGAAGCGGCCATGGCCGTGTCGGCTACGAGTGCGGGGCGGGCGGTGGAGGTGGCGGTGAAGGCTCCGATGATGACGACGGCCGCGCCCAGCAGAGACAGGGCGGTCGGGGTTTCGTGCAGGAAGGCCCAGGCGGCGGCGATGCCGACCACCGGCACCAGCAGGGACAGCGGGGCGACGGTGCCCGCCGGGTAGCGGCTCATGAGCAGGGTCCACAGGCCCGAGCCCGCGATGGTGCCGAGCAGGACGATGTAGGCCAGGGCCGCCAGGGCGGGCCAGCCGGTCGCGGTGAAGGATTCGGCCAGGTCCCGCCAGCCCGTGGTGGGGCCCTCGGTCAGCGCCGAGAGCGCGAACATCGGCAGCGGCGGGACCACCGCCATCCACAGGGTCAGGTGCAGCGGGTTCACCCCCTCGGTATCCGCCATCGCCAGCCGCGATCCGATATTGCCGAACGCCCAACTCAATCCACCGGCCAGGGTGAGCAACAGGGGCAGCAGCGCCGCGTAGTGCGCGCGATCCCATCCGATGACCGCCATACCGGCCATGGCCACGGCAATGCCGACCAGTTGGACCGGACGCAGCCGCTCGCGCAGCAGCAGTGCGCCGAGCAGGACGGTGAACGGTGCGGAAGACTGCAGTACCAAGGAGGACAAACCGGTCGGCATCCCAGCCCGCATGGCGGTGAACAGGAAGGCGAACTGCAACACCCCGAACCCCGTGCCGTACATCAGCAGATACCCCCATGGCACCCGCGGCCGCGGCACGAACAGCAGCACCGGCACCGCGATCACCGCGAACCGCAATCCCACGAAGAAGAACGGCGGGAAATGATCCAGGCCCACCCGAATCGCCAGAAAGTTCAACCCCCACAGCACGACAACGGTGAGCCCGATCAGGCGGTCACGACTACTCATGCACGCATCGTGAAGTGTTCTATAGGTAAGAACAATCGAATTGTTATGCACTAATAGTGTAGTAAAACTGAAGTATGCCGCAGCACAACCCACCGACCACCGGCGATACGGCGACAACCCAACGCCCAACGAGGTCCGATGCCGCCGACGGTCCGACCGCGTCCACGGAGACCTCGCTACCCGTGGCGGGTGCGCGGGC
>NZ_JASCXP010000722.1:0-1332 GCF_030010695.1 Nocardia sp. CC201C | reverse complement strand
GGCCCCGAGGCGTCACGGCCCAGCGTCCCAAGGCGTCACGACCCAACCTCGGGGGCGTCACGGCCCATCCCCGAAGCGTTGATCAGCCCCGTATGATTGCGCCTCAGCCTTGTTCGGCGAGGCGGACGAAAGCGGCGGTGTCGAGCGTTTCGCCGCGTGCGGTGGGCGCGATTCCCGCTGCGACGAGGCGCTTTTCGGCTTCGGCCGGGGAGCCCGCCCAGCCCGCCAATGCGGCGCGCAATGTTTTGCGGCGCTGCGCGAAGGCCGCGTCCACCACCGCGTAGACCCGCTGCCGGAACTCGGCGTCCTGCGGCCACGGGGAGACGGTGAAGCGGTCGATGCGGACCAGACCGGATTCGACCTGGGGCACCGGCCAGAAGATCTGTCGGCCGACGGTTCCGGCACGGCGGACCGGGCCGAAGAAGCCCGCCTTGACGCTGGGTACGCCGTAGACGCGACCGCCGGGCTCGGCGGCCAGGCGTTCGGCAACCTCCAGCTGCACCATGACAAGTGCGGTTCGGATACTGGGGAATTCGGCCATCAGCGTCAACAGCACCGGGACCGCGACGTTGTAGGGCAGATTCGCTACCAACGCCGTGGGCGCGGCGGGCAGGTCGGCGGCGGTGACCTTCATGGCGTCGGAGAGCACCACCGTCAGGCGGTCAGCCAGCTCGGGTGCGCGCGCCGCCACCGTATCGGGCAGGGCGCGGGCGAGCACCGGGTCGATCTCCACCGCGATCACCCGGTCGACCACATCGAGCAGCGCCAGGGTCAGCGAACCGAGGCCGGGTCCGACCTCCAGCACCACGTCCTCGGGGCCGACCCCCGCCGTGGTCACGATGCGCCGCATGGTGTTGGCATCGTGCACGAAGTTCTGACCGAGCTGTTTGGTCGGCCGCACCCCGAGCCGTTCGGCCAGCTCCCGCACTTCGACGGGACCCAGCAGAGCGGCTCGACCACGGGCGATATCGGACTCGGACACGCGCCAAACGTATCAACACGGCCACTCCGAGCACGCACCTGCCCGCGCGGCCGCTCGCCCCACGGCCACCCCGACGAACTCGACAACCACCACCACACGGCAACTCGACCACAGCCGCCCCACGCGTGAACCCGACAACAAGCTGCCACGCGACGACTCGCGCCCCACCGCCGTCGCACGACCACCGCGCCCCACCGCCATGCGGCCAGCAGCTCGACCACAGCGGCCCCACGGCCAAACCCGACGACGACCGCCACACGGCAACTCGACCACAGCCGCCCCACGAGCGAACCCGACAACGCCCGCCGCCACACGACGACTCGACCACGGCCGCCGCACGGGCGAACCCG
>NZ_JASCXP010000721.1:0-1356 GCF_030010695.1 Nocardia sp. CC201C | reverse complement strand
GCACGGCGGCGGTGATGCCCATGACGATGCCGCCGAGGACACCGAAGTTCACCAGTGCCTGATCCCCGTCGGCAGTGGTCTTACCCTCCAGCACGACCGGAGACATGGCCTTCTCCACACCCTGGAAGGCCAGATAGCCGACAACGCCCGCGAGTGCGGTCGAGCCGTCGGCCTTCTTGGCCCAGCCGATGGCGATACCGACCGCGAACAGCAGCGGGAGATTGTCGAGCAGCGCGCCGCCCGCCCCCGCGAGGACGGCCGCCACCGATTCCAGTGGCGAGAAGCGGCCGAGCATGTCGTCTTGGCCGAGCCGCAGCAGCAGGCCCGCCGCGGGAAGGGTGGCGATCGGCAGCATCAAGCTCCGACCCAGTTTCTGCAGGCCGGATAGATCCAGCTTCTTACGCTCGCTTGCGGCGACGTCGGCCATAGCGGGGTCCTTCAGTCCGTGAATCGAGTCACACGCGTGTATGGTGACGGTGACTGGTTATAACCAGAGATATACTGGTTATAACCAGTTTTGTCCACCCCGACACGCACGGAGGAAGAATGTCCAAGGCCGATCAGATCGTCGCCGGGCTAGGCGGCACCGACAACATCGTCGAGGTCGAAGGCTGCATCACGCGGTTGCGCGTCGAGATCAAGGACGCCACCAAGGTCGACGAGAAGGCGCTCAAGGCCGCCGGCGCGCACGGTGTCGTGAAGGCGGGCGCCGCGGTTCAGGTCGTGGTCGGACCCACCGCCGACGCCCTGGCCGAAGACATCAACGATCTGCTCTGAGTCACATGAGCACCCAGATCCTCTCGCCCCTCGCGGGCACCGCCATACCGCTGTCCGAGGTCCCCGACCCGGTGTTCTCCGCCGAGATGGTGGGAGCCGGGGTGGCGGTGGAACCCCTCGACACCGATGAGCCGACCACCGTGGTCGCACCCGTCTCCGGCACCCTGGTGAAACTGCACCCGCATGCCGCGGTCATCGTCTCCGACTCGGGCGCGGGCGTGCTGCTGCACGTCGGCATCGATACCGTCGGCAAGGCCGACCTGTTCCAGGTGCACGTCGAGGAGGGCGCGGCGGTGAACCAGGGTGATGCCCTGATCACCTTCTCCCCCAATGCCATCCGCCGCCTGGACCTGAGCGCCGCCGTCCCCGTGGTGGTGATGGATACCGCCCCGGGCTCCGCGCTCGAACCGGCCAGCGGTCCGATCGCGGCGGGCGCGGTGCTGTTCTCCATCTGAGCGGGCGCTCTCCGACAACGGCCCGCGGAGAGCGCGATTCACCAGCGAGTGAGTCGCGCTTTCCGCCGTTCGACCGTGGGCACCCGACACCCGGTGCCCACGGCGTGGTCTACGACCGTGAGCC
>NZ_JASCXP010000720.1:0-1368 GCF_030010695.1 Nocardia sp. CC201C | reverse complement strand
TGAAAATGTCGATATCACATGGCTATCACCGTTCTGCCACAACAGAATTCACGATAGAATAGGGGCATGAATCCGGAGGGGGAAACATCGGGTGGTGACAGTGCGGCCGGGTTGTCGGCCGCGATGGACACCCTGCTCGCGACCGACCTCACCGGACTGTCGGATTCCGATCTCGTGGCTGTGATGCGGGAAGTGGAGTCGGTGCGGTGTCGGATGGCGGCGTTGTCGCATCGGATGATCGCCGAGGTCGAGGACCGGCATCTGTGGCAACGCGCCGGAGCCAAGGGCACACGCGGGTTCCTGATCGACGTGTTGCGCCTGTCGGCGGCGGAGGCGGGAGCACGGGTGCGGGCGTCGATGCTGTTGCGGCCCCGCATGTTCTGCGGGGACCCGACCCCGGCCCTGTTACCGACGACGGCGGCCCTGCAGGCCGAGGGGGTGGTGTCGCCGGAGCACGCGCGGGTGATCATGCGGGTGATGGACCGCATCCCCCACGCGGTGCCGGTCGCGCGGCAGGCCGAGGCCGAACGCCAGCTCGCCGAGGCGGCCACGCAGATGCCGCCGGAGTACGTGACCAAGGTCGGACACGTCCTGCTCACCTGCCTGGACCCCGACGGGGTGCTCACCAACGACGACGACCGCGCCCGACGCCGGGAGTTGGTGGTGGGTAAGCAGCGGGTCGATGGCATGAGCGAGATCCGTGGTGTGCTCGACCCACAGCTGCGGGCCCTGCTGGATGTGGTCTTGGCGAAGTGGGCGCGTCCGGGCATGTGTAACCCCGAGGACCCCGACAGCCCCCGTATGGGACCCGGCGTGATCGACCAAGACACCATGGAGGGGGCGGCGCGGCGGGACCGGCGCACTGCCGGGCAACGCCATCACGACGCGTTGAAAGCGTTCCTCGCGGCGGGAGGCGGACCCGAACAGCTGGGTCAGCATAGAGGCGTGCCGGTCTCGGTGATCCTGACCCTGAGCGTGACCGACCTGCAGGCAGGGTCGGGGTACGCGCACACGGCGTCGGGGTCGGTGATGTCGATCCCCGACGCCCTGCGCATGGCCGAGGGCAGCTATCCGTTGTTGATGTTGTTCGACGGGCAGGGGTTGCCGTTGCATCTGGGGCGCGGCAAGTATCGGTTGGCGTCGTCGTGGCAGCGGCTGGCGTGTATCGCCGCCGACCGAGGCTGCACGCGTCCGGGCTGTGAGGCCCCGGCGACGATGTGCGCGGCACACCACATGATCCCGTGGTTGCGGGGTGGTCGTACCGATATCGACAACCTCACCCTGGTGTGCGATCGCTGTCACGCCCAGATCGCCGAGGACGCCGAGGATCCGACCGGCTGGGCCACCCTCGGACGCAACGGCAGCATC
>NZ_JASCXP010000719.1:0-1398 GCF_030010695.1 Nocardia sp. CC201C | reverse complement strand
GTGCCCGGCTTCCGGCAGCGGGATCGGGTGGCGGGCGCGGGGGCGGGAGCGACCGGCGCACGCCGCCGACGTCGGGTGACTTCCATCCCAGTGCTTTCGGTCACGGTCGGGCAACCGTCCATCCGGGTCGCAACTGCGTGGCTATCGACACGACCCGCTAATTAGCGGCTAATATCACGCATATCGGCCGAGATCGCACGAGGTTGTTCACCTTCCGTTCACCCGCCCAGGTCCAACTGTCTACGTACCGCCCCTACGTTGCTATGTGGGCGGTACCAGGCTGCCCGGTGCGCGAGTTCGCAGCGAACAGCCACCAATATGCGCCCGTCCGGCCGTTGAGGGGTCGGGCGTGCAGAACGATGATTCCCGGAGGAACTTAGGTGAATCTCAAGCGTAGTAGCGCCCTGATCGGCGTGCTCGCCGCAGGTGCCATGACGCTCGCCGCGTGTGGCAGCGACGACAACACCGAAACCAGCCAGGTGTCCGCGAATACCGATGTCGCCTGTGGCGGCAAGACCTCGCTGAAGGCCAGTGGCTCGTCCGCGCAGAAGAACGCCATGGAGCGCTTCATCGCCGCCTACGAGGCCAACTGCGAGGGCTACACCCTCGACTACACCTCCAGCGGTTCCGGCGCCGGTGTGAAGGAATTCCTCGGCGGCCAGACCGACATCGGCGGCTCCGACTCCCCGCTGAACGCCAAGAAGGACGAGCCCGCGCAGGCCGCCGACCGCTGCGACAGCCCGGCGTGGAACCTGCCGGCCGTCTTCGGCCCCATCGCGGTCACCTACAACATCGACGGCGTCACCGACCTCGTGCTGGACGGCCCGACCCTGGGCAAGATCTTCAACGGCACCGTGAAGACCTGGGACGCTCCCGAGGTCCAGGCGCTGAACCCGGACGCCAGCCTGCCGGCCGGGCCGATCGCGGTGATCTTCCGCAGCGATGAGTCGGGCACCACCGACAACTTCCAGCTGTACCTCGACGCCGCCTCCGACGGCGCGTGGGGCAAGGGCGCGGGCAAGGTCTTCCACGGCGGCGTCGGTGAAGGCGCCAAGGGCAACGAGGGCACCTCGGCGGCGATCAAGAGCACCAAGAACTCGATCACCTACAACGAGTGGTCGTTCGCCAAGGCGCAGAACCTCTCGATCGCCCAGATCGTCACCTCGGCCGGTCCCGAGCCGGTCGAGCTGAGCGTCGAGTCCGCGGGCAAGGCCATCGACAGCGCGAAGATCGCCGGCGAGGGCAACGACCTGGTGCTGGATGTTTCCTCGTTCTACAAGCCCACCGAGGCGGGCGCCTACCCGATCATCCTCCCGACCTACGAGATCGTGTGCTCCAAGTACGGCGACGCGGACACCGCCACCGCGGTGAAGGCGTTCCTGACCTCGGCGATCACCA
>NZ_JASCXP010000718.1:0-1430 GCF_030010695.1 Nocardia sp. CC201C | reverse complement strand
CGATGGTGCGGGCGTCCGGATGCAACACCGCCACCACCCGGTCCAGGTCACCGGAATACATGGCCTCGATGAGCCGCTGCACGACGGCCTCGTGCTCAGGATCGGGAACCGGCTCCGGG
The DNA here is from genome assembly GCF_030010695.1 of Nocardia sp. CC201C. NCBI lineage: Bacteria > Bacillati > Actinomycetota > Actinomycetes > Mycobacteriales > Nocardiaceae > Nocardia > Nocardia sp. CC201C. The sequence continues at coordinate 1,311 of NZ_JASCXP010000718.1, read as the reverse complement.
CTGCGCGCCGCGGCCTTGCGCGCCCGCGCGGCGAGCTGCCGAGCGGCGTCGGTGGAAATGTCCAGGATATCGGCGATCTCGTCGAACGGCACCGAAAAGGCTTCGTGCAGAACGAAAGCCACGCGCTGCGGCGGAGTGAGGTTGTCCAGCACGATCATCGCCGCGAAGCGGGCGTCCTGCTTGCGGACCACCGCGGCCAGCGGATCGGGGGTGCTGGAGGGGTTCGGCGCGGTCACGATCGGCTCCGGAAGCCACTGCCCCACATAGGTTTCCCGGCGCACCGCGGCACTGCGCAGGCGATCCAGGCAGATGCGGCTGACCACGGTGGTGAGCCAGGCGCGCAGATCCTCGATCTCGTACTGGGGCGTGGTGGCCAGGCGCAGCCAGCTCTCCTGCACCGCGTCCTCGGCGTCGGTGACGCTGCCGGTCAGCCGATAGGCCACCGCGAGCAGGTGCGATCGATGGGATTCGAACAAATCGGCGAGCAGTGCGGCAACCACCGTGGTGATCCTATGCCAGCATGAGGCGATGGACCCGAGCACCCTGTCGAACGGAACGGTCTGGCTCACGCCGCCCACGGTGTACGACATCGACGCCATCACCACCTGCTGTCAGGAGCCGTCCATCGGGGAATGGACCACCATGCCGGTGCCCTACCTGCGCGAACACGCCGAGGGCTTCGTGACCGACATCGTGATTCCCGGATGGGCCGCGCGCAGCCCCACCTGGGCGGTGCGGACGGCGGCGGACGGGCCGGTGGTGGGCATGATCGGCCTGCACCCCACCATCCGCCCGCAGGACGAGACCGCCGAGATCGGCTACTGGCTCTGCCCCGCCGTCCGCGGTCGCGGCCTCATGACCCAGGCCGTGGATCTGGCCTGCACCGCCGCCTTCGCCCCCACACCCTTCGGCTACGGCCGCCTCGAATGGCGCGCCATGGTGGGCAACCACCCCTCCGCGGCCGTGGTCCGCCGCACCGGCTTCCGCTACGAGGGCATCCTGCGCGGCGGCATGGTGCAGCGCGGCATCCGCCGCGATATCTGGATCGCGGGCCGCCTCGCCACCGACCCACCCGGCCAGGCCCCGGCCTGGCCCGCCGAATTCGACCGCGATTGAACACCCGACCACCGCGCCACGCCGAACCGCGAACCCACGTGCGGCCCGCTCCGCAGCCGGACACGATACAACGGGCGGCCAGCCACCGGGAGTGATCGGAGGCGAACGACCAGAGGTGGTCGAAACATCCGGGGTGGGCGCTCGTAGGCTGGGGGCATGACGCTCGAGGAGGTTGCGGGCGAGCTGTACGGCCTC
>NZ_JASCXP010000717.1:0-1443 GCF_030010695.1 Nocardia sp. CC201C | reverse complement strand
GGCCGCCCCCAATTTCCCCCCGGGGGGGGGGCCTTTTCCCCCCCCGCGCCCGTGCTGTTCGGGGGGTTGCGGGTGTCCGTCTCGATATTTATTATGACTGAACAGTCAGTCATAATAGGAGTGATCATGTCCCCCAAACGGGTCGACAAGACCGCGCGGCGACAGGAGATACTCGACGCCGCCGTGCGAGTCTTCGCACGAAAAGGGTTCGCCGCCTCCCGAATCGACGATGTCGCCGCCGCGGCGGGCATCGCCAAGGGCAGCGTCTACCTGTACTTCGACAGCCGCGACGCGCTGCTCGAGGCCGCCTTCGAGCAGTACAGCGCCGAGGCGCTGGCCGCCGTCCAGCGCGCCGTCGACGGCGATGCCCCGGCGCTGGACCGGCTCGCCGAGCTGGTGCGCGGCGTCTTCGAGGTCTTGGCGGGCACACCCGACCACGCCCGCATTCTCTTCGACCTGTGGGCCACCGACTACATGAAGGACGTGTACCGCGAGCAGCGGCGCGTCATCGCCGGACTGCTCGCCGACATCCGGCCGGATCTGGGGGAGGCGCATGCGACGGTGATCGTCGGCGTCATCGAGGGGGTGCTGTTGCAGTGGCTCGTCGATCCCGACGTGCCCATCGGGAAACTGGCGCAGCCGATGCTGGATATCGTGCTCGACGGATTGCGAGAACGCCCATGACCTCCCGCTCCATCTCCGACTACCTCATCGCGCCCGACGCCACCCGCACCGAGCGCGTCCTCGGCTACGGCGCGGCCGCGCTCGGCGCCGCCGGGGCCGCCGCACTCGCGGTGCACGCGGAACTGTCCGCGCTGGCCGTCGGGGTCATCGCCGTCATCGCCTTCGACCTGTTCGGCGGGTCGGTGGTCAATGCCACCGCCTCGGCCAAACGGCATTTCCACCGCCCCGGCCGCACCGCGCGACACCACCTCGGATTCGTGGCCGTCCATGTGCAGCCGTTCCTGCTCGCCTTAGTGGTCCCCGACTTCGCCTGGTACAGCGCGGCATTCGTGTATCTGCTGGCCCTGGGCGGCGCACTGGCCGTCCTGGCCGCACCCGCCGGGTCGCGCCGACCGCTCGGTTTCGCGTGGGTGACCCTCGCGCTGCTGATACCCCTCGACATTCCGGCCGTGCTGCTCTGGCTCACACCGGTGCTGCTGATCAAGCTGCTGCTGGCGCATCTGCAACCCGATGAGGTGCGCGGCACGGTCGCGCCGTCGGCCCGCTAGTCGCGTGTTGCCGAAACAGCAAGGAAAATTGCCACACCGGCGGAGGCGATTAGCGTCGTAGCCATGGGCGCACAGACACACGGACATACCCACGAACACGCGCACGGTGGCCACGGACACGGACACGGCGGCCACGACCACCTGACCCACGACGGCATCGACTGGTCGACCCGCATCGGGCACCTGCGGCGCGAGGACGCGGTGGCGGCCG
>NZ_JASCXP010000716.1:0-1457 GCF_030010695.1 Nocardia sp. CC201C | reverse complement strand
GGCGGCCGCACAGGTGGGCACGGAGCGGAGTCAGCGGGCTGATGGACGAAATGCGGCGGTGGCTCGACGATGTCGTGATCCCGAACGGACGGTTGCCGCTGCTGTGCCTGCTGTTCGGCTTCATTCTCGGGTTCGTGCTGATCCGCGTCAGCGTCCGGCTCATCCGCGCGAAGGTGCGGTGGTGGCCGGGGAACGTGCGGGCCGGGGACACCCATATCCACCACATGGTGTTCGGCGTGATCATGGTGCTGGCCTCCGGGGTGGGTCTGGTCACCATGTACGAGAGCGGCGTCGGCACCATCAGCGCGCTGGCGGCGGTGTTCGGCCTGGGCGCGGCGCTGGTGCTGGACGAGTTCGCGCTCATCTACTACCTCCGGGACGTGTACTGGGAGGAGCAGGGCCGCACCTCCGTGGACGCGGTCTTCGTGGCGGTGGCGGTGACCGGGCTGCTGCTGCTCGGCTTCCATCCGCTGTGGCTGCTGGACCTCGGCGACGTCCGGCACGAGCCCGATACGGCGGCGCGGGTGCTCGTCGGCCTGTTCGCCATCACGAATCTGCTGCTGGCGGCCATCGTCATCGCCAAGGGGAAGATCTGGACCGGTCTGTTCGGCATGTTCTTCCCGCCGCTGCTGGTCATCGGCTGGCTGCGACTGGCCCGGCCCGGATCGCCGTGGGCGCGCTGGCGCTACGGGTCCCGTCCGAGGACCATGCGGCGCGCCATCATTCGCGAGCGGCGATACCGGCGGCCGGTCATCCAGGCCAAGATCTTCGTCCAGGATCTCATCGCCGGGAAGCCGGATCTCGTCCATGTGCGGCAGGCCACCGAGGAGGAGTTGGAGCACACGGTGCTCCCGGCCCCGTCCGCGCCGTCGCCGACGCATCGGCTCGGTAGCCGGAAGGTCGCCGACTGAGCCCGCGGGCCCGCCGACGGCGTAGCATGCGGACAGCGGTGACGAAGGCAACCCGATTACCGGAGCGGTCCGGCCATCTGGCACAATGCTCAGGTTGCCTTGGGCGCATCGCGCCCGACGCACCGCCCAATTATCCGGAGTACGAACCGGTCGAGCGCAACCAGTGCCGCCAGGTTCCTCTGCTCGCGCGAACTTCCCAAAGGACGGACATGAACACCCTCGACTTCGTCGACGAAAAGTCGCTGCGCAGCGATATCCCCGAGTTCCGCCCGGGTGACACCGTGAATGTGCACGTGAAGGTCATCGAAGGCAACAAGGAGCGCATCCAGGTCTTCAAGGGCGTCGTCATCCGGCGTCAGAACGGCGGCATTCGCGAGACCTTCACCGTGCGCAAGGTGTCGTTCGGTGTCGGCGTGGAGCGCACCTTCCCGGTGCACAGCCCCAACCTCGACAAGATCGAGGTCGTGACCCGCGGTGACGTGCGTCGTGCCAAGCTGTACTACCTGCGCGACCTGCGCGGCAAGGCCGCCAAGATCAAGGAAAAGC
>NZ_JASCXP010000715.1:0-1464 GCF_030010695.1 Nocardia sp. CC201C | reverse complement strand
ACGAGAACGACCCCGACGAGAACGACCCCGACGAGAACGACCCCGACGAGAACGACTCCGACGAGAACGACTCCGACGAGAACGATTCCGACGAGGACGGCAGCGTCGCGGAGGACGCCACCGCGGACGAGACCGTCGCGGACGTCGTGGCCGCTGTGACGGGCGACGACACGGACACCGTCGCGGATGCCGTGGCCGCTGCGACGGGCGACGACACGGACACCGTCGCGGATGCCGAGGCCGCTGCTACCGGCGACGACACGGATACCGCCGCGCTGGCCGACGCCGTCACCGATGCCGAGGCGGCCGCGGACGCTCTGGCCGCCGACTTCGGCGACGACACCGTGCCGGACGACACCGAGCGGTCCGACCGCGGCTGAGGCTTCGTCCCGCGGCGCGGGTGGCAGGACAACGAGAGAGGGGAGCGGCGGAATGCGGCTACGGGATCGGTTCGGTGCGCTGCTGTTGGATCTGGATGGCACGCTGTTTCGCGGTCATGCCCCGATTCCCGGTGCGTCGGAGGCGCTGTCGAGCGAGGGTGCGACCCAGCGGTTGCTGTACGTGACCAACAACGCGAGTCGCTCGGGTGCCAGCGTGGCCCGGCATCTGCGCGAACTCGGTTTCACCGCAACCGAAGACGAGGTGGTCACCAGCGCGCAGGCGGCCGCGCACCTGCTGGCCGCGCGCCTGGCGCCGGGCTCCACCGTGCTGGTGGTCGGCACCGACGACCTGGTGGCCGAGGTGGAAGATGTCGGCCTGCAACCGGTCCGGCGCTTCAATGGCATCGCGCCCGCCGCCGTGGTGCAGGGTCACTCCCCGCACACGGCCTGGGCCGATCTCGCCGAGGCCGCCTACGCATTGCGCGCGGGTGCGCTGTGGGTGGCCGCCAATACCGATGCCACCCTCCCCAACGAGCGCGGATTGGCCCCGGGCAACGGGTCCATGGTCGCCGCCCTGCGGACCGCCTCCGATCGTGAGCCCACGGTGGCGGGCAAGCCGCACGCGCCGCTCATGGAGGACGCGCTGGCGCGCGCCGGAACCCGCTCCGCCCTGGTCGTCGGCGATCGTCTCGACACCGATATCGACGGCGCGCTCACCGCCGGTCTGGAATCGCTCATGGTGCTCACCGGCGTCAGCACGCTGGCCGACCTGAACAGGCGGCCGGACCGGCTCCCCACCTATGTCGCGGAATCCCTCGATGCCCTGAATCATCCCGTGGCCGAACACGATCCGATCGCCGTCGACGGTGGGGACATCGCCGACCGCATCGCCGAACTGCTGTCGTGTCACCCCGGCCGGGCGGTAGCGGTCTCCGTACCGCCCACACCCCGCGACGGCTAGCGGCGGGCGGTGCGCCGACTCGCCTCGGCGGCGGTGAAGCCGAGCCACACGCATCCGGCGAGAACGAGGACGGCGGGCGCGGAGGGGCCGCCCGGGGGCCCCAACGAAAAGGCCCAGGAAAGC
>NZ_JASCXP010000714.1:0-1490 GCF_030010695.1 Nocardia sp. CC201C | reverse complement strand
CGCAGACAGTCGAGCAGCATGGTCGAAATCGGTTCGCGCGCCGCCTCGCCCGCCTCGATGCGGGTGGCGATGCGGGCGTCGATGCGGCGCAGGCAGTCGGCGTAGGCGAACCGCAGCAAGGCGTCCTTGTCGGCGAAATAGTGCTGGATGAGTCCGACCGAGATGCCCGCCTCGGCGGCGACGCGCGCGAAGGTGACGCGGGAGAGGCCGTCGTCGGCCAGGAGGCGCTGGAAGGCGCGGGCCATCTGCTCGCGGCGTTGATCGTGGTCGGCGAAACGTGGCACGTGACAACCATACCGTCATATGGTTACCGTTCCAATATGAACATATTGCTACGGCGATCGGCGTGGCTGCTGCCGGTCCTCGCGCTGCTGCTCGGTTGCGCCCCTACGGAACCGGAACGCTCCGGCGGTGCGGACCTGTTCTCACGCATGGACGATTTCGCGCGCACCCGGATGAGCCAGGCCGATCTGCCGGGGTTCGCCTACGCCGTGGTGGAGAAATCGGGGACCGTGCACACCGGCACCTTCGGGCACGACGGGGACGGCCGCGAGATCACCGCGGCGACGCCGTTCCTGTGGGGCTCGGTCGCCAAACCGGTCACCGCCACCCTCATCACCGCCATGGCCGCGGCCGGGGAGTTGCGCCTCGACGCGCCCGTGACCGAATACCTGCCGTCGTTCCGGCTCCGGGACGCCACCCGCTCGGCCCGTATCACCCTGCGCCACCTGCTCGAACAGACCAGTGGCCTCGCCACCACGACCCGCTACACCGATCGCACCGATCCGGATCGTCGACCGGGGGATGTGCTGCCGGACCTGGCCGACGCCGAGTTGGTGAGCGAGCCGGGCACGCGCCACCACTACTCGAGCACCAACTACCTGCTGCTGTCTGCGGTGGTGGAGGCGGTCACCGGCAGGCCGTTCGCGCGGGTGCTCGACGAACGGGTGCTCCAACCGATCGGCATGAGCGCGGCCGTGACGAGCGCGGCGGAGGCGCAGCGGGTACCCCGGGGGCATCGGTTCGTCTTCGGCCGACCCGTGGCCTTCGCCACCGGCTACGACCCGGCGGGCGTCGGTTACGGATACCTCGGCGGAACCCTCGGCGACGCCGCCGCGTTCGCCCGCGCCGCGCTCGGTGGCGGCGGCATCACCGCGGACCAGCGCGAAGCCATGTTCCGGCCGGCGGTGCGGACCGGTGCGGACGACTCCTACGGGCTCGGCTGGCGTAGCCGGACGCTGGCGGGCACCGACACGCCAGCGATCTGGCACGGCGGCGCGGCTCCCGGCTACTTCGCGCAGGTGATCCTGCTGCCGGAGCGGGAGCGGGCCGTGGTGATGCTCGTCGACGCCTACGGGATTCTGCACGAATCACATTTGCTGGACACCGGATTCGGGCTGGCGCAACTGCTCTCCGGCGGCGCGGCGACCCCGCGGCCGCCCGACCGGACCTACGCGCTCGCCCTCGGGGTCCTGATCACCCTCCTCGCC
>NZ_JASCXP010000713.1:0-1498 GCF_030010695.1 Nocardia sp. CC201C | reverse complement strand
GCGAATCTCGAGAACGGCATCGTCGGCGGTCGGATGCGGTACGCCGAATATCACCGCGCTGCCGTCGGATTCGCCGATCTCGGACCGCAGCACCGAGGTCAGCGCGACCGTCGCCGCCGCCATCGCGTCGGCGTCGTCCACCGGCGGCACCGGCGGACCGGTGACGAAGGCCGTGATCAGGCGGCGCAGCTGGAGCAGCGGGTACAGGTCGTTGGTCGGGAAATTCAGCAGATAGGCCAGGCGGGTGGGCGCGGCCACCAGATCGCGCAGCGCCTCTTCGCAGGTGGGATAGCCGAGCAGGGCGGCCACCGCACGGCCGTTCTCCGGTGATTCGGGAACACACCACCACGAGCTGTGCCGGACGAAGGCCGCCCCGCCGGGATGGGGGTCGGCGGGCCAGAGTTCGGACTGCCGGGCGAAGTCGTGCAGCTGCTGGTCGCTTTCCCGGATCGTGAGAGTGGCGGCAGTGTGGAACTGGATCTCGAAACGCGCCGGGTCGTCCGGGGCGGTCCACAGCGTGCGACGGTCGCGATAGCGCGGATTCTCCCGGGAGTCCGCCGATGAGCCTGGGACCGGAGCGCATCCGCGCGCCGCCAGCAGGGCGGTGATCCGCGCGACGGCCTCGGGGTAGGCGTCGGCGTCGAGCACCACGGTGAAGCGGATGATGTCGTTGATCACGCGCAGGGCGGTGGGCAGCGCGACGCCCTCCGAACACAGCACCGCGACCTGGCGGCGCACCGACTCGGGCGGTTTCACAGGGGCGAGGTCTACTCGGCGTGCGGCCCAGGACGCGGGCAGTTCGTCCAGCAGCTCGTCGAGCGTCTTCGCCGTCGCGGCGGCGACCCGGGCGAGGTGGTCCCAGTGGGCGCGCAGCGAATCCGCTTCCGCCGCAGGCAATTCCGGGGTCTCGATCACCGACTCCGCCTGTCCGGTCGCGCCGATCACGCCGAATCGGTCACCCAGTAGCAGATCGGCCTCGGCGGCACTGATCTCCACCAGATGCGGCACCGTCGAGGGGCGCGGGTCGTCGATGTCGTAGAGGGTCGCGGTGGGAGCCCAGCCGCCCCAGGTGCGAAACGATTCGTCGTAGACGCGGTCGGGCAGTACCCGGCGTCGCACGACCGTGGTGGCCTTCTCGCCCGCTGCCCAGCCGTGCCGGTCGGGATAGCGGGCCCAGTACCGCGCCGTCTCGGCGGGGGTGGCGTGCGATCTCGTCATGGCGGCAGCTTACGAAGGATGGCGGATTTACGCCGGGTGGGCGCGCTGCGCAGGGCATTCGGCCACGCCGCCCACGGAATTCGGGGATGTGCAGCGGGCGCCGGGTGGGAAATGATCGCGGAACCGGTCCGGGTTGTGTGTCGGCGTGCTTACACTCTCGGGCTAGTGAACTGTAGTTGTTTCAGATCTATGTACGAGGTTCATATGAAGTCTTGGATCCGAGGTCGGCTCGCGGTGACGCGGGGCGCGGTGGCGGTGATCGGCGGCATCGCACTGCTGT
>NZ_JASCXP010000712.1:0-1524 GCF_030010695.1 Nocardia sp. CC201C | reverse complement strand
TTGGGGGCGCCTTCTCGGGGGGCGGGCCCGGGCGGGGCCGGGCGGGCACGCGCTCGGATCACGCCGTGATCGAGTTCGGATCCGCCGGGTTCAGATCGTCCAGAGCGGCCCGTAGGTGATCACCGCATCGCCGCCCGCGCTGACGACCCGGACCCACGGCCGGATGGTGACCTGCCCGATCACGCCGCTCACCGTCGCGTGCATGCCGGACATGCGGATGAAGCCCTCGGCGCCGAACACATCGCCCCCGGCCGCCTCGACCGTCTGGATGCCGGGTCCGAAGCCCACCGCGAGTTCGATCCCCGCCTGCGGGATCAAACCGCCGAGGTTGACGCCCGGTGAATCGTCCAGTTCGACACCGAGACTGGGCGTCCACCACTGGAAGCGGATCTTGCCGTCCAGGGTCGCCGGATAGCCGACCTGGTAGCCGATGGTGATGTGCCCCTCCCAGTCCTCGGCGTGCGGCCCGCTGATGCGGTAGCTGGCCGTGCCGTGGTGGAACCACTCCCGGGTCAGGGGGTTGCCGTCCAGCGGTGGTACGAAGTCGATGCGCGTATCGGACTGGATCGCCTCGACGGTGCGATCCTGCCGGTCCAGAATGGAGCTGCTGCTGTCGATTCCGGCGAGGCCGGTACCGGAGCCCAACGCCAGACCGATGGTGACAGCGGCCGCGACGGCCATGGTGCGCACGGTGGCGCGATGCTTAACCTTCATCTCTCCCCAATTCCCTCATCAGGTGGTGCGGCTGAAACTGACGCTCTCACAACTGAAGCCAAGACGAACTCCGGTGTCTCATTGCGGTTCCGGTATGTCCACCACCCACTTCCCATCCAGTTCGGGCCAGAGCGTCGCCACCTCCGGCAGCAGGTCCGCCACGGTCAGCAGCACCTGATCCGGTTGGGCGGCAACGAGTTCAGCGGGCGCGATGATCGGCACATCGGTTCCGGACATGCGGCGGCCCTGCTTCGCGGGCGAGGCGTCGGCGACCGCGGCCAGCAGGCCGCGGTGCACGCCCGCCAGGTGCAGCAGCGAAATCGCCCGGGAGGCAGCACCGTAGGCGTACACCCGGTGCCCACGCGCGTGCTCGCGTTCCAGCCAGACCCGCAGCGCGTGGGCCTGGCGATCGGCGTCACGCTGTAAGTGTCGCACCGCGTCCGCGTCGCCGAGCGCGGATTCGGTGGCCAGAATGGCCGCCACCGACTCGTCGGGCGTGATCGGCGCGTGCACCGCCGCGACCAGGATGGTGCCCCCGTAGAGATCGAACTCCCAGGCGGTCGCCACGCTCATCCCGGCCGCGTCGAGCAATCGGCGTAGCGCGGTCAGCGAGTAGTACGCGAAGTGCCCGTGCCGCAGGGCATTCCACTGCCCCTGCTCGACAATGGTGCGCAGCGAATGGAATTGCAGCAGCAACACCCCGTTGGGCGCGGTGGCCGCCGCGCGCTGGGCGAAGGCCATGAGCTGATCGGGTTCGTGCATGATGCCGAAGCAGTCGATCACCAGATCGGCCGGGCCGTCGGTCTCGGT
>NZ_JASCXP010000711.1:0-1554 GCF_030010695.1 Nocardia sp. CC201C | reverse complement strand
ATCGGCCTGTCGGTGCACGAGGAGCCCTACATCGTGGCGGGCAACGACATTCCGCTCGCGGCGGGGATGGCTTTCAGCGTCGAACCGGGCATCTATTTCGCCGGTGAGTGGGGCGCCCGCATCGAGGACATCGTCGTGGTGACCGAGGACGGCTGTGAATCGGTCAATACCCGCCCGCACGGCCTGACCCGGCTCTAGCGGGCCGCGGACGCGCTCGGCGTCAGGGTTCCACCTGCGCCGAGAGCGGAATCCCGGTGTGCAGGAAGCGGATCAGGCGTCCGATGCGGACGCAGTGGGCGGCGCAGCGGTCGTAGTGCTGCGCCAGCAGGGCCACGTCCACCGCCATGGCGGCGCCGTGCGTCCAGCTGGTGTCGCCGACCACCCGCAGCACTTGGCGATGCAGCCGGTCGAGGGTGTCGTCGGCGGGAATCGGCGCCAGATCCGGGGAGGGCGGTCGGGCGACGATGGCCGCCACCGCGGCGGCGGCCAGATGCGTGGTGGCCGTGGCCATTCCGGTCAGCAGGGTGACCACGTGCGGCGGCGCCACGGGCAGCGGGTGGCGGCGCACCACGCTGTCGGCCACCCGGCTGAGTGCGCCGCCGATGCCGTTGAGGTCGTCGGCGATCTGGATGGCGGTCACCACATGGCGCAGATCGCGTGCGACGGGCGCCTCCAGTGCCAGCAGGATGACGGATCTGTCCTCGCAGGTGGCGTGCTTGGCCTGGAGCTGCTCCTCGAGGGCGAAGACCTCGTAGGCGGCGCCCAGATCGGTATCGGTCAGCGCGGCCGTGGCCCGCTCGGTGGCCTCGTGCGCGAGTCGCGCCATGTGGGCGAGCTCATGGGTCAGCGTGGTGAGCTCGTAGGAGAATTTCGTCCGCACGGAGTTATCTTCGCTGCCGAGTGGACGGGACGCACAAATTAGCGAAATGGACCGGCGGGTATGCGAATTCGGAGTGACAGGACCCCGATGCGATTCAGTGCGCGGCCGCGCCGCCGTTCTTCAGCGTGCCGCTCGACAGCACCCGCTGCACCTTGATGGCGATGACCACCCGGTTCGGATTCTCCCGCGGCACCCGGTAGCGCCGCGCGTACCGCCGCTCCGCGTCGGCCACGCTCACCGCGTCGTCGAGCACCTCGGCCGGACCCTCCAGGGTGAGCCACCGGGGGCCGTCCACCTGACTCACCGCCGCGTACCCCGACCGGCGCACATTGCGCACCTTCACCTTGTCGTCGCTGGTGATCACCCGCGCGACCCCGGCCTCCGGATCCCAGGTGAAGCCCACCGCCACCACATGCGGGGTGCCGTCGGCGCGCAGCGTGCTCAGCGTCGCCAGATGGCGTTCGGCGACGAATTCGAGGGCGGCGGCGGAGAGCTCGGGGCGCGGAGTCGGCATGGTCCGACGCTACCAACTCCGGGCGGCGGCCGGACGGCACCGGTCCCTTTGGCAGACTGAACGCCATGGCCGAGATCGACGATGGCGTGGTGCTGGTGCTGGGTGGGCGCAGTGAGATCGGGGTGGCCGTGGCACGGCGGCTCGCACCCGGGCGGGTCGT
>NZ_JASCXP010000710.1:0-1554 GCF_030010695.1 Nocardia sp. CC201C | reverse complement strand
TACGGGGCGGCCGAGGAGTTCCTCGATGCGTTGGAGGCGGTAGCGCACCGTGTTCTTGTGCACGCCGAGCGCCTTCGCGGCGGTGTCGGGGCTGCGGCGGGCCCGCAGATAGGCATGCAGGGTTTCGCGCAGGCGGGCGGACTGGGCGTCCGGGGCGGCGAGCACGCCCAATTCGCGGTCGATGAGGGCGCGCATGCCGGATTCGTCGATCCCGGCCAGGTAGGCGACCTCCACCTCCCGGTAGTCGAGGACGCGCGGCAGTCCGGGGCGGGCGCGTTCGGCGACGTGGCGGGCGGCGACCGCTTCGGCGTGGCCGCGGCGGAAGCCCGCCAGTTGGGATCCGGGGAGCCCGACGGCCACCCGGACCGGCGGTTCGACCGGCCAGTCCGCGACCGACGGCACACCGTCGTCGGGCACGGCCAGCCAGGCCCACAGCGCACTGGCCCCCGCCGGAATCGTGAGCACGCTGCCGCTGCCGACCGCGGCGGCGCAGCGGGCCACCACGCGGTCCAGCCGGTCGCCGACCTCCCCGGTGCCGTCGGCGGAGCCGAGCGCGACCGCGTCCGCATCGGTCCACAGCACCAGGGCCAGATGTCGGCCCGCCAGCCGATAGCCGATCTTGGCGGAGGCGTGCTCGATATCGAGGTCGGCGCCGTCGAGCAGGGCGCGCACGATCTCCCCGCGCTGGTTCAGCGCCGCCCGCAGGCCGCGCTCGCGTTCGGTGATGTAGGTGTCAGTGAGCGTTTCGACGCAGGTGCTGACCCAGCGGGTGGAGCGGTCGAAAAGCCGCAGCAGCACCGACCTTTCGATATCGGGCGGCAGCCGGCGCTCGTCGATGGTCTCGCTCATGTACTCGATCACCGCCTCCTGCCCCACGTGGTAGACGCGCAACAGCACCCGCAGATCGTGGCCGCGCCGCGCGATGGTGCGGGCGAAGGCGTGCGCTTCCGCCGGGATCGGATAGTCGGCATGGTCCTGCGTGAGGGTGCTCAGCACCTCCAGGGCGTGGGCGCGGGTGCTCGCGGCCAGATCGCGGCGCATATCCCGGTCGGCCAATTCCGGCACGCGGGCGATGATGGCATTGTCGAGCCGCGTCACCACCTGGTCGAGGGTGTCGGTGCGCAGGGTTTCGGCGACGAAGTCGGCAATCCACTGCCGAATGGCCGCAGGGGTGGCGGTGGTCGCCACGAGCACCTCCGAATTTGTGCTTCCGGCATAAAACCGGCCGAATTAGTTGACCGATTGGGCCAAGAATGTCCTTGTGGATTGTGTCACGATCATAGTTCGTGAGCTGTCGCACAGCTCGCGGCCGCAACGTAGCGCACGTGGGAGAGCAATCGTGACCAATTCCGAATCCGGGGGTGCCCGCAAGGCCGCGCCCCGCAAATCCACCGGCACCCGGCGCGCCGCCAAGTCCGCGTCCCCGGCCAGCGCGGAGCCCGCCGAGGCCGCGGGCGCCGCCAAGCCGACCGCGGCGGCCAAGAAGACACCCACGAAACAAGCGCCCGCCAAGACCGCGCCGACGAAAGCCGCCGCCAAGTCCGCGCCCGCGAA
>NZ_JASCXP010000709.1:0-1562 GCF_030010695.1 Nocardia sp. CC201C | reverse complement strand
ACCAGGTACAGCACCGGGAACACGACAGTGCCGTACGACCCGGCCCGCAGCACGGTGACCACCGCGCCCAGGAAGTACAGGATCAGCCCTACCGCCGCCAGCACGCCGACGACCGGCACGAACAGCCCGACCACGAGGCCGATCGAACCCGCCGCCTTGGCCAGCCCCAGTGGCGTCCACCAGGACCGCGGCACCCCGTACCGCACCAGCGGATCGACCACCCACGAGACGCGCCGCAGCAACGAGAAGGCCGAGAACCCGACCCACAGCGCGGTCGCGACGGCACTGACGACATATCCGGTGTTCATTGGAATGCACTCTCCCTCAACAGCTTTCGCATAGCCCGCGGTTAGCGCCGAGCTGGTTGTTCATCAGGTCGACGGCGCGGGACCGCGATGTGTGACACGGCTGCGAAATCCGGGGAACGGGCGCTGTCAGCCCCTGCGGCGCGGCCGATGCACCAATTCGCCGCCGCAGTTCGGGCAGGTCCGGTCCATGGCCGCGGCGCAGTTCGCGCAGAAGGTGCACTCGTAGGAGCAGATCCAGGCGATGCCCTCGGGGTTCAATCCTGTCGTGTGACACCGCTCACATACTGTTCTCATCTCGAGCGCCACCGTCGATCCTCCTACGCGCATCCCAATATCGATCTTCGGTCGCGGCGACCCCGCGGCCGGGGATCTCGGTCGTTCGCGGCGGATGTCGTCAACTCGGCGCGCCGCGAGAGCCGAAGTGCACCAGACTGTAGCGAGCCCGGACCCCGAACGGCCCGCCCGGCACACAGCGGGCACCGGATCGGCTACCCGTCCGTGCCGAAATATCCAACCCCGCAAGGAAAAGAATGAGTTACCCGAACAACCCGTACCCGCAACAGCCCGGCTACGGGCAGCAGCCCTACCCACAGCAGCCGCAGTACGGGCAGTCGAACCCCGGCTACCCGCAGCAGCCGCAGTACGGGCAGTCCAACCCGGGCTACCCGCAGCAGCCGCAGTACGGGCAGTCCAACCCGGGCTACCCGCAGCAGCCGCAGTACGCCCAGTCCAACCCCGGCTACCCACAGCAGCCCGCGCACGCCGCTCCCCAACCCGGTTACGGCGCACCGCAACCCGGCTACCCGGCTCCGGGCGCACCCGGCGGCTACGCGCCGTACGGTCCGCAGGCTCCGCTCGCCGACTGGGGTTCCCGTGCGGGCGCCTACATCGTCGACGGCCTGATCTTCGGCCTGCCCGCCTCGCTGCTGTACGTCATCGCGAGCGTCGCCGGTACCGAGAGCATCACCTGTTCCACGACCACCGGCCGGTGCACGGGCGGCGGCCTGAGCGGCGTCGGCGTCATGTTCATGCTGCTGGCCTTCGTGGTCGGCATCGCCGGTCTGGTGTTCCTGGTCTACAAGGAGGGCACCACCGGACAGACGCCCGGTAAGAAGATGCTCGGCATCCGTCTGGTCGGGGAGGCCACCGGTCAGCCGATCGGCTTCGGCACGGCATTCATCCGGAAGATCTGCCACGCGGCGGATTCCTTCGCCTGCTACATCGGCTGGCTGTGGCCGCTGTGGGACGAGAAGC
>NZ_JASCXP010000708.1:0-1593 GCF_030010695.1 Nocardia sp. CC201C | reverse complement strand
ACAACGGCGCTCTCGGTGGTGAGCACCATGCGCGCCACGGAGGTGGCGTTCTCGACGGCGGAACGGGTCACCTTGACCGGATCCACGACGCCCTCGGTCACCAGATCGCCGTAGGTCAGGGTGGCGGCGTTGAAGCCCTCCTTGCCCTCGGAGACCTTGGCGACCACGACCGCGCCGTCCACGCCCGCGTTGCTGGCGATCCAGTACAGCGGGGACAGCAGCGCCTGGCGCACGACCTCGACGCCGACCGCCTCGTCACCGGAGAGCGAGTCCTTCAGCTCGACCAGCTTGGTGGACGCCTGCACCAGCGCCGAACCGCCGCCGGAGACGATGCCCTCGGCGACCGCGGCCTTGGCGGAGGAGACCGCGTCCTCGACGCGGTACTTGCGCTCCTTGAGCTCGGTCTCGGTGGCCGCGCCGACCCGGATCACCGCGACGCCGCCGGCCAGCTTTGCCAGCCGCTCCTCGAGCTTCTCGCGGTCCCAGTCGGAGTCGGTGTGCTCGATCTCCTTGCGCAGCTGGGCGACGCGCGCGTCCACGGCGTCCTGGGTGCCCGCACCCTCGACGATGGTGGTGTCGTCCTTGGTGACGACCACGCGACGGGCCTTGCCCAGCACCTCGAGCCCGGCCTCACGCAGGTTGATGCCCAGCTCGGGGTTGACCACGGTGCCGCCGGTGACGATGGCCAGGTCGTCCAGGAACGCCTTGCGGCGGTCGCCGAAGAACGGCGCCTTGACCGCGACGGCCTTGAGGGTCTTGCGGATCGCGTTGACCACCAGGGTGGACAGCGCCTCGCCCTCGACGTCCTCGGCGATGATGACGAGCGGCTTGCCGGATTCGGCGATCTTCTCCAGCAGCGGCAGCAGATCCGGCAGCGAGCTGATCTTCTCGCGGTTCAGCAGGATCCAGGCGTCCTCGAAGACGGCCTGCTGGGTCTCCGGATCGGTGGCGAAGTACGGCGACAGGTAGCCCTTGTCGAACTGCACGCCCTCGGTGATGACGACCTCGGTCTGCAGCGAGGAGGACTCCTCGATGGTGACCACGCCGTCCTTGCCGACGGTGGTGAGCGCCTTGCCGACCAGCTCGCCGATCTCCTCGTCGCGCGAGGACACGGTGGCGACCTGCGCGATGGACTTCTCGTCGGTCACGGGGGTGGCGGCGGCCAGCAGCGCCTCGGAGACGACCGCGGCGGCCTTCTCCATGCCCTTGCCGAGCACCATCGGGTTGGCGCCCGCGGCGATGTTCTTCAGGCCGCCCTTGATGAGGGCCTGGGCCAGCACGGTGGCGGTGGTGGTGCCGTCGCCGGCGACATCGTTGGTCTTGGTGGCGACGCTCTTGACCAGCTGCGCGCCCAGATTCTCGAACGGGTCCTCGAGGTCGATGTCGCGGGCGATGGTCACGCCGTCGTTGGTGACGGTCGGGCCGCCGAACGCCTTGGCCAGCACCACGTGCCGGCCGCGCGGGCCCAGGGTGACCTTGACGGCGTCGGCCAGCTTGTCGACGCCGCGCTCCATAGCCCGACGAGCCTTCTCGTCGAACTCGATCTGCTTTGCCATATGTTCCTACTCCTGTGGGTCCGGGGGAATCGGGGGC
>NZ_JASCXP010000707.1:0-1615 GCF_030010695.1 Nocardia sp. CC201C | reverse complement strand
GGGGCCCCCGATCCTCAACTCTTCCGACACAGAGGTATCGATATGACGGACAACAAGATCTGCGACGGCCGCGTGGTCATCGTGACCGGTGCGGGCCGGGGCATCGGCCGCGCGCACGCCCTCGCCTTCGCTGCCGCCGGAGCCAAGGTCGTGGTGAACGACCTCGGAGCCGAACTGGACGGTGCGCCCAGCCCCGACTCCCCGGCCGCGCAGGTGGTCGAGGAGATCAAGGCGCTCGGCGGCGAGGCCGTGGTCAACGGTGACGACATCTCCGACTGGGAGGGTGCGCGCCGCCTGATCGCCACCGCCGTCGAGACCTTCGGCCGCCTCGACGTATTGGTCAACAATGCGGGCATCGTGCGGGACCGGATGCTGGTGAACCTCGGCGAGGACGAGTGGGACGCCGTGATCAAGGTCCATCTCAAGGGCCATTTCGCGCCCATGCGACATGCCGCCGAGTACTGGCGCAACGAATCCAAGGCGGGGCGTCGGCCCGAGGCACGCATCATCAACACCAGTTCCGGCGCGGGTCTGCTCGGCAGTGTCGGCCAGGGCAACTACGCCGCCGCCAAATCCGGTATCGCGGGCCTGACCCTGACCGCGGCGGCGGAGTTCGCGCGCTACGGAATCACCGTCAATGCCATCGCGCCCGCCGCGCGCACCCGCATGACCGAAACCGTCTTCGCCGACATGATGGCGGCCCCGGAGGACGGATTCGACGCCATGGCGCCGGAGAATGTCTCACCCCTGGTGGTCTGGTTGGGCAGTGCGGACTCCGCCGGTGTCACCGGTCGCATGTTCGAGGTCGAGGGAGGCAAGGTGACCGTCGCCGACGGGTGGCGGCACGGCGTCTCGGTGGACCGCGGCGCACGCTGGGAGCCCGCCGAGCTCGGTCCGGTCGTCCGCGATCTGCTGAGCAAGGCCACCGAACCCGAGCCGGTCTACGGGGCATAGCACTCGTAGATCTCACGTCGCCGGTACCGCTCGCGGGGTACCGGCGACGTTCGTTTGTGTCCATCATCACATTTCGCGATGGCCGCTATGGTGGATCGCTCTCCCGCAACCTCTTTCGTTTCCGGCACAGCAAACCAATCGGTCGCGTGCGGACCAGGCAGTCTCACAATGGCGTGCCGGGTGGGGTGAGCTGCGCGGTGGTGCGGGTGTTACGCCCGAATTGTCCTGGGGCGGTTTGTGATATTCGGCGTGTCGGGGCGGGGGTGGACGTACGGTTGGTTGCAGCCCCTAATGCCGGGAAGAGTTGTGCGGGGTGGGTGGGTTGTCGGTAGCATGACCCGCGTTCCGCAAAGGTCCGGCAATCGGGGCGACCGGGCGATTGGACTGCGCAGTAAAACCGATGAGGGGAAGGCTGTCGCGTGAGTGTTGGTCGCACCTTGCGCATAGTGGCGGTGGCCGGGATGGTCGCCGGTACGACGCTGCTCGGGCCCATGGCGGCCCTGGCCCAGCCCGGCGGCATCGACCTCGAACCCGCGCCCGAACCCCAGCCCGTCCAAGTACCCCTGCAGCCGACCCCCGCCGCCGGTCCGTGGGATCTGGTCGGCGCACTGCTCGGCACCGGCTCGGCCGGAATCGGCTCGGCCGCCACCGGCTCGGCGGG
>NZ_JASCXP010000706.1:0-1619 GCF_030010695.1 Nocardia sp. CC201C | reverse complement strand
GCGATGGGGGAGATGTAGGAGTGGTGGCGGAATTCCTCACGGGCGTGCACATTGCTGATGTGCACCTCGACGATCGGGACCTCCGGGATCACCAGGGCGTCGCGCAGCGCCACCGAGGTGTGGGTGAGACCGCCGGGATTGACGACGATGCCCGACTCGACCCCGCGCGCGGCATGGACGCGGTCGATGAGCGCACCCTCGTGATTGGACTGGAAGGCCACGACCTCGCGGTCGAACCGGGCCGCGGTCGCGCGACAGAGCGCCACCACGTCGTCGAGGGTGTCGGCGCCGTACACCTCGGGCTGGCGGGTGCCGAGCATATTGAGGTTCGGGCCGTTGAGCACGAGGATCGGGCCGCGGGATTCAGCCATGACCGACACTGTATTGGAGACGGGGCATGCGAATCGACGGGCGCGCGAGTCGGTGGGGACGAGTCGGCGGTCACGCGGACGGGATGCGGCAACGATCATTGCGGCGACACGGGCGATGACGTCGGCCGATTCGCCGGGGGCGGCCTGGTCGGCGAGCTGGATCGATTCCGAGGGCAGTCTCGATGGGAGTCGGCTGGGCCGGTGGGGTTGGCCTGGTTGGAGTCGGCTGGGCCGGTGGGGCTGGCCTGGTTGGAGTCGGCCTGGTCGGTGGGGCTGGCCGATCCGGTGGGTTAGGGCGTGCACCCGAGCGACACCACTCGGGGCAGCGGCGCGGGCAATGGGTTGGTCGGAGAGATCAGGGTGCGGTTTCGGCGGCGTGGCGCAGCCGGTCGGCGAGTTCGAGGGCGCGGGCGCGGAATTCGGCCGGTTCCTCGATGATGAACGTCGCGCCGAGCAGGCCCACCCGCAGGATCAGCCATTCGAAGGAGTCCACCCGGGTGGTGACGCGGCAACTGTCCGGGCCCAGCGCCTCGATATCCCAGTCCAGGTACTTCAGCGCGTCGGCGAGCTGGGCGGCGGGCGCGGACACGGTGACCACCGCGCGGTGCCGGGGCGTGCTCATGCCCGCGCGCACGTACTCGGTGGCCGAGCGCGCGGGCAGCGGACGCGGCGGGAAATGCCGTGCGGTGCCGGTGACTTCGGCCATGCGGTCGATACGGAAGGCACGCCAGTCCGCGCGGTCCACATCCCAGGCCACCAGATACCAGCGCAGCCGCAGGTGCACCGCACGGTAGGGCTCGACGCGGCGCTGTGACGCCGTGCCGTCGCGGCCGGCGTAGCCGAAGGTCAGATACTCGTGTCCGGCCGCCGCCGCCCCCACGGTCGCCAGCACCTCCGGAGCGACGGCGGGCGCGGACTGCGGCGCGGTCTCCACCGTGGCGCGCAGAGCGGAAACCCTGGGGCGCAAGCGCTTCGGCAGGAACTGATCGAGCTTGCCGAACGCCCGGTCCGCCGCCGACCCGATATCGGCAGCGCGATCGAGGGTTTCGCCGTAACCGGATGCCGTGCGCTCGCTGATCGCGCGGTGCGGGGTTGCGTCGCCGCGTCCGTCGGTTGCGCCATGTCGGGTCGCGGCGGTGAATTCGGTGCCTTCGCCGGGCTCGGTGCGGCCACCGCGTGCGGCTGGGCCACCGCGTGCCGCTGGGTCACTGGGTTCGGCTGGGTCACTGGGTTCGGCTGGGTCACTGG
>NZ_JASCXP010000705.1:0-1632 GCF_030010695.1 Nocardia sp. CC201C | reverse complement strand
TGCGCTGGCACGGCACCCAGACCGCCGCCTGGGCGCACTGGCGGGTCACCGGCGAACCGGAGGTGACCCTGCGTATCTTCGGCGAAGCCGTGGAAACCGGTATCGCCGTCGACTTCGACCGCCTCGCCGAACTCGGTCCCCTCGCCGCGCCTTTCGCCGACGACGTCCGCAAACGCCTGGGATCCCCGGGCGGCTGGGAACGCGTCCACGCCGCCTCGGCCTGGTGGCGCATCACCGGCGACCCGGACCCGGCACTACCGGTACTCCTAGCCGCCCTGACCCCCTTGAACTCGGGCTACGCCGACGCCGACTGCCGCGCCGCCGCCCGCCTCATCAGCGAGATCGGCTCCCCCGCCACCGCCGCCGCTCCCCTCCTCGAAACCGTCCTCTCGACCGAACGCCGCTTCGCTTCTCTCCCACCCCACCGCACCCGGCAGTCCCAGACGGAACTACTGGCCGCCGACTGGGATTCCGAACTCCAGACTTCGGCGCGTATCGGGCTGACCGCCATGGAATCCGTCTGAGTTGTCTTCCTCGCGCCAGTCGGAATGGTCGGGAGTGAGAGTTCGGTGACGGGGCTGCGATCCGGTGGTGCTCGCGCATGCACTGTCGGCGCGGTGGCGTTACGGTTCCGATCGAGCATCGCCCGCCAGTACAGCTACGGCTGTTCCGACGATGCCGGGCAGTCCCAGGCTCGCGCCCAGTATCGGTATGAATCCGAATCCGATATTCGCAGCGTCCACGCGTGGCCGCATCACCAGGAATACCGCGTAGGCCACGATGCCGATTCCGCCGATCACCGAGTACCACACGCGGAAGCGGCGCTGAGGGTTTCGACCATGGCGTTCGCCTCTCAGTGCGTGGATTCGTGCGCTCGGCACCGCTCCGAATTGCCGAACTCGATCGGTTGCGTGACATAGGAATTCGGAAAACGGTGCAGAGAGAGCGCTCCTGGCGATCCTGCTTCGGCGAGGATCTGCGAGATACGGTGTTCGAGGAACGCGCCGTAGACACACATAGCAGGGGCATCGGCCAAAGAATCCGCTCCCGATCGTCAACGGGAAGGCTACATTTGTCGCCTCACTGTAACGACGGGAAGATGCCAGTCAGCGACCCCGACATCAACTGAAGCGTGTCGCGAAATCCATCACCGGTAAGCCTTCTGGTGCCGAGGAAACGGCCGGTTTCGACCGTCTCCGTTGGGGGTTGGAAGATATGAAGTGTGGTGACGTTGGGTGCCTTTCCTGACTTTCGCTGACGCCGGGTTGGGTGCCGTTGGGTGGCTATTCCAGCCCACGGACTGGCTGTGGGGGCGTTCTAGAGATTCAAACCCATGGGAAGTCTCGTCAGGGGTGAGCCTGTGGGCCTGGGAATGACCCGCACGGAATGGGTTCCGTGCGGGTGGTCCTGTATACCGGTGCCACGATGGAGGTTGGTGGCCCGTCCGCAAGGTGTGGTGGTGGGGCTTATTGCCGTAACGGTGGTGGCGGTAGCCCGGCGTCTTGTTTCACGCGCAGGCGGTGGATGGCCGAGCCGAGGAGTTCGTCGCCGTGATGGCGGTGATTGACCCGGTGTCTGCGTGTCGGGTCGTGGTGGGTCGGGGGCCGCCACCCGGTACGACCCGGATACGTA
>NZ_JASCXP010000704.1:0-1634 GCF_030010695.1 Nocardia sp. CC201C | reverse complement strand
CCGCCCGCAGCACCACCCGGCCCGCGTGACGCAATACCGCTCTCGTGATCGCTCGGTCCGCGCGAGGTGATGCCGCCCACGTCGTCGCGTGGTGTGGCATGCGACTCGTGCCCCGATCCGTGCGGCGAGGCGAGTGGCGCACCGAATCCGCCGTCCGGCCCGGGGGCGGCGATATCGATTGCGCCGGAATCGGTTCCGGTGCCGCTGGCGGCGAGCAGTTCGAGCAGGCGCAGCACGCCCTCGCGCAGGCCGTCGCCGTCGCGGACGACGGCGGCGCGGTCGGTCATCAGCCGTTGCAGGGCGGTGCGGTCGACGCGGGGCAGGCGCAGGGGGCCGATTTCGGTGACGGGGTCGGCTGCGCCGAGGCGTTCGGTGGCCGCCGCGCCCGCGCGTTCGCCGACCACCAGGCCCTCGAGCAGGCTGTTGGAGGCGAGCCGGTTCGCGCCGTGCAGGCCCGTGCGCGCGACCTCGCCCGCGGCGTACAGGCCGGGGACGGTGGTGCGGCCGTGGGTGTCGGTGACCACGCCGCCGCACTGGTAGTGGGCGGCGGGGGCGACCGGGATCAGTCCGGTGCGCGGGTCGATGGCCGCGGCCAGGCAGGAGGCGGTGATGGTCGGGAACCGCTGGGCGAAACCGTCGATGGCGCGGGCATCGAGATAGACGTGCTCGGTGCCCAGTTCGCGCATGCGGGCCGCGATGGCCCGCGACACCACGTCGCGCGGTGCGAGGTCACCGCGCGGGTGCACGCCGGCGGTGACCGAATTGCCCTCGGTGTCCACCAGAATCGCGCCCTCACCGCGCACGGCCTCGCTGATGAGCGGTCGCCGCCCCAGCCCACCGCGCGCGTACAGCACGGTCGGATGGAACTGCACGAACTCCAGATCCGCCACCACCGCGCCCGCGCGCAAGGCCAGCGCCACGCCGTCGGCGGTCGCCCCGGCGGGATTGGTGCTGCACGCGTACAGCTGCCCGAGCCCGCCGGTGGCCAGCAGCACGGCGGGCGCGTGCACCACACCGAAACCCCGGTCGGATAGGGCGAGTACACCGCGCACGCCGCTCGGCCCGGTCAGGATCTCGACCACTGCCGCACCGAAGATCACCGGCAGGCCCGCCGCGTTCAGCGCCCGCTGCACCTCGGCCCCGGTGGCGTCGCCCCCGGCGTGGATGATGCGCCGCGTACTGTGTCCGCCCTCGCGGGTCCGCGAGACCTGCCCGTCACGTCCGAGATCGAAGACCGCGCCCAGATCGGTGAGCGCGGCGACGGCATCCCGCCCGCCCTCGACGATCGAGCGGACCGCCGCCTCATCACACAGTCCGGCCCCGGCCACCACGGTGTCCTCGACATGCGACTCCACCGAATCGCCGTGCGGGGCCACCACGGCGATCCCACCCTGTGCGTACTGCGTGGCGGTATCGGTCGGCCCGCCCTTGCTCAGCGTGAGCACCCGCAGCCCGCGCAGCGACGCGGTACGCGCGGCGGTCAGCCCGGCCACCCCGCCGCCCACGACGACGAGATCGGCCTCGGCCTCCCAGTTGATCGTGATACTCACCGGATCTCTCCCTTCCCGGTGGTCGTGCACAAGCCCGCCGTCATGCTATGGCGGACCGACCCGGTGTACGGCAGCATCCGTGGC
>NZ_JASCXP010000703.1:0-1687 GCF_030010695.1 Nocardia sp. CC201C | reverse complement strand
CGGGGGGGGGGCCCACGACGGGGGTGCCCGCCGCCGCGCCGCCTACCGAACCGCTGTGAGGTGCCCGTGTTGTCATGGGGTGCACAGTAGTCGGCCCCCGTACCGATAGTCTGAAGGTGTGTCGCACATCCAGTCCCCCCGCTGCCCGGTCGTCGCCGGGTCCCTTGGCCGAGTCGCCGGCCGGTGGGGGCGCTGGTGACCGTGCAACGTGAGGAGGGCCGCTGGGCCGGGGCGGGTTCCCCGCATTCCGGGTTCGCGCCCGCGCCGCGACCGGAGGTCGGGGCCGTCGAACCGGCCGCCGTGCCGCTCATGAACGTGGCCAATGTGCTGACGGTGCTGCGCATCGCCATCGTGCCGCTGTTCCTGGCGGCCCTGTTCGCGGGCGGCGGCCACGACACCGGCTGGCGGTGGGCCGCGGCGGCGCTGTTCGGCATTGCCGCCATCACCGACCGCATCGATGGGCAGCTGGCCCGGAAATACGGGCTGATCACCGATTTCGGCAAGCTCGCCGATCCCATCGCGGACAAGGCGCTGATCGGCGCGGCACTGGTGGGGCTGTCCATGCTGGGCGATCTGCCGTGGTGGATCACCATCGTGATCGGCGCCCGCGAGGTCGGGATCACGCTGCTGCGCCTGGCGGTGGTCCGGCGCGGGGTGATTCCGGCCGGTCGCGGCGGCAAACTCAAGACGCTGGTGCAGTCGGTGGCCATCGCCGTGCTGCTGCTGCCGCTCTCGGACGGCTGGTTCACCGCGGGCATGCTGCTGATGTACGCGGCGGTGGCGCTGACCGTCGCCACCGGCCTCGACTATGTGGTGCAGGCCGCCCGGCTCTGGTTCGGCGCGCCGCGCCGCACGGCCTGACGGGTCCGGCCGTGACCGCCGTCCGGACGCCCTCGACCGATCCCCTGACCGCCGAGGCCCCGGCCGCCGACCTGGTGCGCGCTCTGCGCGCGGCGGGGCAGACGGTGGCGACCGCGGAATCGCTCACCGCCGGACTGCTCGCGGCGACCATCGCCGGAGTTCCGGGTGCGAGCGCCGTGCTGCGCGGGGGACTCGTCGTCTACGCCACCGACCTCAAGGCGACCCTCGCCGGTGTGAGCGCCGACACCCTCGACACCGACGGACCGGTGGCCGCCAGCACCGCCGAACAGCTGGCCGTGGGCGCGCGCATCCGGTGCGGAGCCGACTGGGGGATCGGTTTGACGGGGGTCGCCGGACCCGAACCGCAGGACGGCCACCCGGTCGGCACGGTATTCCTCGGATTGGCGGGTCCGGAGGGCACCGAGGTGATTCGGTTGAAACTGTCCGGGGACCGGTGGACGATCAGGGTGACCGCGGTTCGCGCCGCGATCACCGAACTGCTCCGCGGTGTGCGGGGTGGTTGAGGCGTTCGGGAACGCGAGGGCGCCGCTGGGCGTTGTCCAGGCAGGCTCCGGGATTCGATCCACCCGCCCGGCGACGAGTGTGAGGAGAACGAGATGACGCTGCTGCGAGAAGCCATCGGGGAAAGTCTGCGGCGCGCTCGGGTCGCCCAGAGCCGGACGTTGCGTGAGGTCTCCACCTCCGCGCGGGTCAGCCTGGGGTACCTGTCGGAGGTCGAGCGCGGCCGCAAGGAAGCGTCCAGTGAGCTGCTGGCGGCTATCTGCCAGGCGCTGGACGTGCCGCTGTCGCAGGTGCTTTTCGATGT
>NZ_JASCXP010000702.1:0-1688 GCF_030010695.1 Nocardia sp. CC201C | reverse complement strand
GGTTCCACGGGGAGGCTGGGGATGTCGCGGCGACCGCCGCGCCGGGTGGGCGCGGCATCGCGTTCGCGGACGGGTGGTTCGACGTCACGGGCCATGGTGGATTACCCCACAAGCGCTTTCGGGATGGTGGCGTGCTCCGGCAGGATGACGCCGCAGCCGAGCGAGGCCGCGAACGCGGCCGCCTGGTAGCGGTAGCAGCGCCGGATCTTCAGTCGGGCCTGGGTGGACAGGTCGCGGGTGATGGCCTCGATCCGCGGCAGGTCACCGCGCAGTGGCTCGGTGATGGTGACCAGCGCGCCGAATCGGGTGACACCGTGTCCGCGCGCCTGCTCCTCACGCGCCTGCTGCGTCGCGCCGACCCGCAGCGTGGCCGCCGCCGACACCACGCCGCGCTCGCTCTGCTGCGCGACCAGCGCGTTCTTGTAGTCGTCGTCCACGATCTGGGCGGCGTCACCGGCGGAGTGCGGCCGGTACACGATGGCGATGCGCTTGCGCGGCACCTCGGGATTCGGTGCGAGCAGCCGTTGCAGCACCCGCTCGTCCACCGCACCCTCGGGCGCGGTGTCCATCTCCCAGGTGACCGACCGGCCGCCGTCGTGGATGAAGTGGTCCCAGCGCTCCTCGTGCGACACCGGCCCGGCATCGGCCCAATCCAACCCGTGCCCACCGGGTTCGCCCGCCGCCACCTCCAGATCCGCCTGCGCGGCCGGATCGTAGCTGCGCCGGATGAAGGAGATCACCTCGTCGGCCGACATGGGCTGCGCGCGCACCCCGGCCTCGGCCAGCGCCGCGCAGATCCCGGGCAGGCGACGGCCGATCTCGACGGCCTCCTCCGCGGGATTCTTCCGCCGCTCCGCCGTGGTGGCCTTGAACGTAATGGCCACCCGCGGCAGCAGCTGCACCCGCTCCTGCGGCAGTTCGGTGGCCAGCTCGTACATCACCTGCTGTGCCAGATCCGGGGCTTCCGGCCGGGTGATGGCGGAAACCTCGGTGAGCAAACGGTTTCCGGTCTCGGGGACGGTGTCGATGACGGGCACCACCGCGACGATGTCGGAGGTCTGCCCCAGCGACGCCAGGAAGGTGCCCCATGCCGACACCCAGCGGTCGATGACGGGCTGGTCGACCGCCTCGTGCCCCTGCGGCCAGGCGCGCAACACCACCGTGTACTGCCCGAATTGCGGTAGGTGGATCATGCCGAAGCTGTAGCCGCCCGCGTCGATGCCCTCGTAGAGCCGCGACGGGGCCATCAGACCCGGCAGTCGGGTGACGCCGCCCGGAATCCGGGAGAACCGACCGCCCCGGTACACATGCTCACCCTTGCTGCGGCCACGCAACCAATGGAACATCATCAATCCGTTCTCGTATCCGGAGCGGCCCCCCGTCCGCCAGACCAGTGGAACCATCACGACCAAACCGAATCCCGCCACCACGAACGCGGGTTTCGGCCCCGCGACGAGCGCGGTCAGCAGCGCGGTGATGACGACGGCGAAGCCGACCACGGTCTCACCCCAGCGCAGGCCGAACAGGCCCGCGCTGCGCGGCTTCTGCCACAGCCCGTAGGCGCGGCGCTCGTAGCTCTCGGTGGTGGTCATCGCGGAATGGTGCTCCTGCCGAGGTCGGGTGAACGGTTGGTCCAGCGGTCACCGGCCATATCGCCCATGGCGGTTTCGGCACGGTTGGCTCCGGCG
>NZ_JASCXP010000701.1:0-1691 GCF_030010695.1 Nocardia sp. CC201C | reverse complement strand
GTCGACTTGGCAGCCGATTTGGTAGCCGTAGGTGACGGCGCCGGAATTGATCGGGGCTCGGCCGTTGCCGGTGACCTCGGCGATCGCCTTGAGCGAGACGAAGCCGTCGCGGCTCGTCGGCGAGGCGGACAACGCCGGGTAGCGATCGAGGTTTTCTGCGGTTTTGGTGACGGTCAGCAGCCAGCCGTCGTCGGTTTCGACAGTGCGGGCTTTGTCGGCGACTGTGTCCGCGGCTGCGGTGTATGTGAGCAAACTGCTAGCGACGAGTCCTGCGGCGGTGGCGCCGAGGATGGTGCTGCGGCGGATTCGAGCGAACTTCATCAGGTGGTGCCCCCTGGCGCTGGCGTGGCCCGGTGCTGCCCGGGCGAGATGCTTACCGCTACATAAGAACCCATTGGCAAATATGTAGCAAACACACGGATTGTGTGCATCCCCCGAAGTGCGTGCCGGTGACTGCGTAAATGGCCTGATCAACCCCCACGAAGCTCGCATGGGAACGTCGGACTGTGATGTCCGGCACTTTGACGCGCTGACGTCCTCCTAGGTCATTCCGGGATGGTTAGGGGCATGTTCGGGTGAGCACGCCCCCTCACCAGGGGCGCGGTGGAGGCTCCCGCTGGGCAGCGCTTAAGCTTCGGGTCATGCGTATCGGACTGTCGATCAATTACACCGACGGCTTCAAAGAGGTGGCGGCCGAGGTCGCGGATCTGGAGCGGGCCGGGCTCGATATCGTCTTCGTGCCGGAGGCGTACTCGTTCGACGCCGTGAGCGCGCTGGGGTATCTGGCCGCCAAGACCGAGCGGGTACAGCTGGCCTCGGGCATTCTGCAGCTCTACACGCGCACACCTACGCTTACCGCCATGACGGCGGCCGGGCTCGACTACGTCTCCGACGGCCGCTACGTGCTCGGTCTCGGGGCGTCGGGTCCGCAGGTGATCGAGGGGTTCCACGGGGTGCCCTACGACGCGCCGATCGGGCGGACCCGCGAGGTGCTGGAGATCTGTCGCAAGGTGTGGCGGCGGGAGCGGCTGCAACACCGGGGCAAGTACTACACCATTCCGCTGCCCGAGGGGGAGGGGACCGGGTTGGGGAAGCCGCTGAAGCTGATCAACCATCCGGTGCGCGAACGGATTCCGGTGCTGTTGGCGGCGCTGGGGCCGAAGAACGTGGAGTTGGCCGCGGAAATGGCGGAGGGGTGGCAGCCGATCTTCTTCCTGCCGGAGAAGGCCGACGCGGTGTGGGGTGACTCGGTGAAAGCCGGTCTGGCCAAGCGGGATCCGGAGCTGGGCACGCTGGATGTGTACGCCGGTCCGGTGCTGGCCATCGGTGACGACGTGGAACCGCTGCGGGAATGGGTGAAGCCGCATCTGGCGCTGTACATCGGCGGCATGGGTGCGAAGGGGAAGAACTTCTACCACGCCCTGGCGACCAAGTACGGGTACGGCGCGGAGGCCGACCGGATCCAGGAGCTCTACCTCGCGGGGAAGAAGGAAGAGGCCGCCAAGGTGGTGCCCGACGACCTGGTTCGCGATGTGAACCTGATCGGGTCGGCCGGATTCGTGAAGGAGCGGATCGCCGCCTTCCGCGAGGCGGGGGTCACCGTGCTCAATGTGGTGCCCTTGGCGGGTACGCCCGCCGAGCGGGTGAAGCTGATCGAGCAGTTGCGCGCTCTGGTCTGAAGACTGGCCCGG
>NZ_JASCXP010000700.1:0-1704 GCF_030010695.1 Nocardia sp. CC201C | reverse complement strand
GCCGACGACCATATCGACCTCGGGCGCCAAGTCGGCCACCAGCGTGGACAACTCGCGTGGGTCCATGGAACCGTCGCCGTCGAGAACGGCCACGATATCGGTGCGGGCGGACAGCACCCCGGCGTGCACGGCGCTGCCGTAGCCCGGGACGGATTCGGTGACGACGGTGGCCCCGGCGGTGCGGGCGACGGCGGCGGTGTCGTCGGTGGAACCGTTGTCCACCACGATCACCCGATAGCCCGCCGGGATTGCCGAAAGTACGCCGGGTAGCGCACCGGCTTCATCGCGACACGGAATCACCACCGTGACGCAGGATTCCTCGTTCGATTCGGTCACGCCTAGACCGTAGGCCCGCACGCGCCGGATGAACCCCAACACACCGATGACGAAAGTATGACGAGACCTGTGCGAACGCCCAGATCAACCGGTTCGGGGGCGACTCGCGGCCTAGGGTGGACGCGTGCGGAACACTCCCGTCATCACCCCGGACCGGCAGCCGACGCGCCGGGCCGATCTCGGCTGGGCCGTGGGCGCGGCGCTGTTGGTCGCCGTCGCCGTGGCCATTCCGCGAATAATGGGCAAACCATGGCGGGATCGGCTGTACGCCGGGGCCGCACCGCTGTTCGGCGAATGGCTGCCGCATATCGGCTGGGGCACCGGTCCGGCCGTCGCCATCGCGGCGCTGGTGATCATGTACGGCCCGGGCCTCGCCGCCCGCCTGTCCTGGCGGCGGCTGCTGGCCGCCACCTGGCTGACCGCGATCGCGTGGGCGTGCGCACTCGCCCTGGTGGACGGCTGGCGGCGTGGCTGGACCGAACGCCTCACCAGCCGCGACGAGTATCTGCACGAGGTCGGCGGGGTCACCGATATCGCGGTCATGCTGCGCGGCTTCTCCGCGCGCATCCTGGATTTCCAGCCCGACTCCTGGACCACGCACGTCTCCGGCCATCCGCCGGGGGCGCTGCTCGTCTTCGTCCTGCTGGACCGGATCGGACTGGGCGGCGGCGGATGGGCCGGACTGCTGTGCGTGCTGGCCGGTTGTGGTGCGGCCGTGGCCATTCTGGTCACGCTGCGGGCGCTGGGCGCGGCGGAACGCGCCCGCGCGGCGGCGCCCTTCCTGGCGCTCGCCCCGGCCGCCATCTGGATCGCGGTATCCGCGGACGCGTTGTTCGCGGGGGTGACCGCGTGGGCGGTGGCACTGCTCGCGGTCGCGACCCGGCACGGTGAGCGGTGGGTATCGGCCGCGCTGGGCTCCGGACTGCTGTTCGGCTTCGGGCTCTACCTCAGCTACGGCCTGGTGCTCATGGCGGTGCCCGCGCTGGCGGTGCTCGCCGCCCGCGGGCTGCGGCCCGCACTCCCGGTGGTGGTCGGCATGCTGCTCGTGGTGGGCGCGTTCACGGCGGCCGGGTTCTGGTGGTTCGACGGTTATCACCTGGTGGTGGAACGGTACTACCAGGGCATCGCCAGCGAGCGGCCGTTCTCGTACTGGGTCTGGGGCAATCTCGCGGCCACGGTGTGCGCGGTCGGGCTGGCCTCGGTGGCCGCCCTGCACCGGGTGGCCCGAGAACTCCGTCCGTCCACGCTGTGGCGAACGCCGGAAGCCGCTTCGAAACAGGCTGACAGCGAGGAGATGTCCCCGCTGGAGCCGCACCGGCACGACGATCGGGATCCCGCTACCGTTCCCGGGCCGGAGGCGGCAGGCGA
>NZ_JASCXP010000699.1:0-1704 GCF_030010695.1 Nocardia sp. CC201C | reverse complement strand
TGGTGCGCTCGTGCTTGGGGTCGGCCAGTACCTCGCGCGGGTTCCCTGCCTCCACCACTACCCCGCCGTCCATGAACACCAGTTGGTCGGCGACCTCGCGGGCGAAGCCCATCTCGTGGGTCACCACCACCATGGTCATGCCGTCGGCCGCGAGTTCCCGCATGACGCCCAGCACCTCGCCGACCAGTTCCGGATCCAGCGCCGAGGTGGGCTCGTCGAAGAGCATGAGCTTGGGATCCATGGCCAGCGCCCGGGCGATGGCCACGCGCTGCTGCTGACCGCCGGACAGTTGGGCGGGATAGGTGTCGGCCTTGTCCGCCAATCCGACCCGGTCCAGCAGTTCCCTGGCCCGCGCCACCGCCTTGGCCTTGGCGATCCGCTTGACCTGGGTGGGCGCCTCGATGATGTTCTCCAGCGCCGTCCGGTGCGGGAACAGGTTGAAGTGCTGGAACACCATGCCGATATCGCGGCGCTGGCGGGCGGCCTCGCGCGGATGCAATTCGTAGAGCTTGTCACCCTTTTCGCGATAGCCGACCAGCTCGCCGTCCACGTACAGCCGCCCGGCGTTCACCTGCTCCAGATGGTTGATACAGCGCAGGAAGGTGGACTTGCCGGAGCCGGACGGGCCGATGAGGCACAGCACCTCACCGCGCTGCACCTCCAGCGTGATGCCCTTGAGCACCCGCAGCGCGCCGAAGTTCTTGCAGACCCGGTCGGCGCGCACCATGGGCGTCGCGGTGTCGGATGTCGCGGTCACTTGCCCTCCTCCACCACGTGCTGCTGAGAAGCCATGGCCCGCAACTGCTTTCCGGTCAACTGCCGCGACGAACCGCGCGAGTAGTAGCGCTCCAGGTAGAACTGGCCCACCATGAGCACGCTGGTGACCACCAGATACCAGGTGGCCGCCACCAGCAGCAGCGGCACCGGCTGGAAGTTCACGCCGTAGATGTCGCGCGCCCGGCCGTACAGGTCCGTGGTCAATGGAATCGCCGTGACCAGCGAGGTGGTCTTGAGCATGGAGATGAGTTCGTTGCCGGTGGGCGGAATGATCACCCGCATGGCCTGCGGCAGCACGGTGCGGCGCATGGTCTGCGACCAGGACATGCCCAGCGCCACCGACGCCTCGCGCTGCCCCTCGCCCACGGAATTCACACCGGCACGGACGATTTCGGCCATGTACGCGGCCTCGTTGAGTCCCAGGCCGATCACCGCGAACAGGAACGGGGCCCGCCAGTCCAGCACATTGAAATCCGCGAACGACGGACCGAAGGGCACCCCGACGGTGATGGTCTGGTACAGGCCCGGGAACAGGCCCCAGAACACCAACTGCACGTACACCGGGGTGCCGCGGAAGATCCAGAGGTAGACCCACGACACCGACCGCAGCACCGGATTCGGCGACAGCCGCATGATGGCCAGCACCACGCCCAGCACCACACCGAGCACCATGGCCAGCACGGTCAGCTCCAGCGTGACCAGCGCACCTTCCAGGATGCGCGTGTCGAACAGGTAGCTCGCGTAGGTGTCCCAGTGGTAGGCGGGATTGGTCCACGCGCCGTACAGGAACAGTCCCAGCAGCACCAGGATGATCGTGGCGGCGATCCACCGGCCCGGACGCCGCAAGGGGATGGCCTTGATCGGCTCCGGCTCGGTATCGGCCGCAGCCGCCCCCCCCGGGGGGGGGGGGGGGGGCCGCGGGGAGGA
>NZ_JASCXP010000698.1:0-1726 GCF_030010695.1 Nocardia sp. CC201C | reverse complement strand
CGCGCCGGATATCTGCGGCTGGGTGAGATCACCGGCGAGTCGGTCGCGGGCGTGGTCCGCGCCGGAGTCGGCGTCGCCTGATCCGGGTCGCCGGTGCGTCCCCTGCGCTGCGATGCCGGGCGTTCGGTGCCGCCGACCGGCCGCCGCGCGACCGCAGGGCACCGATCTCCCACGGGAACCAATCGTGGCGCTCATACGTCGAAGAGGCATGGGGATTTTTCGTCGCCGTGACCGGCGGGCCGACCGGCGCGGCCAGGTGGCCGACAATGGTGCCGATTTCATAGGGGAGGCCGCACCGGCCCTGATCGAGGCCGCCGCACCCGGCCTGTTCCGGGTGATCACCAGCGGTATCGGCCGCCTCTTCTCGGCGGTCCTGCACGCCCTGAACTGACCGACTGCTGCCAATCCGGTGGCTGCTGGCTGGATAGTGCCCGGACTCGTACTTGAAATAGTAAAGTCAGTAGGAAATATGCAAGCTACCCGGGAGTCCGGGGCGAGAGGGGGCCGCCATGGCCGACATCACCAGGAGTGTGCGGCCCGACTGGGTCGATGACGACCTGTTTCCGTTCGAGAGCCGATTCATCGATATCGACGGGCACACCGTGCACTACGTCGACGAGGGGTCGGGGCCCACACTGCTTCTGCTGCACGGCAATCCGACCTGGTCATTCCTCTGGCACGACGTGATCCGAGGGCTGCGCGACGATTTCCGGTGCGTCGCCCTCGACTATCCGGGCTTCGGGCTGTCGACGCCGAAGCCCGGATACCGCTACCTGCCCGAGGAACACGCCGACGTGGTCACCGCATTCGTCGACGCGCTCGGCCTCGAGGGCGTCACCCTGATCGGGCAGGACTGGGGCGGCACGATCGGCCTGGCCGCGGCGCAGCGGCGGCCGGGCGTCTTCGAGCGCCTGGTACTGGCCAATACCTGGGCGTGGCCGGTCAACGGCGACCTGCACTTCGAGGCGTTCTCGCGCATCATCGGCGGGCTGCCGGGGCGATTCCTGGTGCGACAGTTCAACCTGCTCGTCAACACCTTCATCCCCACCGGCCACCACAGGCGCAAGCCCACCGCGGCCGAGATGGACCACTACCGCCGCGCGCTGGACACCCCCGAACGCCGCCAGGCTTCGGCGGTGCTGCCCGGCCGAGTCCTCGCCAGCCGGACCTTCTTCGCGGAGGTCGAGGCCGGTCTCGCCGCTATCGCGCAGCTGCCGACGCTGATCGTGTGGGGTGACGCCGATATCGCCTTCCGGCCGCGGGAACGCGAGCGTCTGGAAGCGACCTTCCCCGATCACCGGACCGTGATCGTCGAGGGTGCTGGCACCTATGTGGAGTCCGACGCGCCCGAGGAGTTCATCGCCGCGTTCCGCGACTGGGCGGCGAGCCGGAGCGGGTCCGCCGGTCGCGCGGGTGAGGAGCGCCCATAGATCGCCGGACATCCGGGTGAGCGGACAGCGCCGGATGCCCGCGACTTCGACACCGACGCCGCCGCGGACGGGGCAGCTCACCCTCTCCGAATGGTGCGACAACCTGGTCGAGAACTGGGACAAGGCGGTGGCCGAGGTCGGCGAGGGCACCGCCAAGGTCTGGGGCCTCCACATGGCGGGATGGCAGCTCGGCTTCGAACGCAATATGGTGCAGCTGCACCAGGTCCCGGGCGTCAAGCTCGGAGCCGACCAGGAGGCAGTGGCGAGCGGCGAGTGGCGAGCGGCGAGTGGCGCGG
>NZ_JASCXP010000697.1:0-1751 GCF_030010695.1 Nocardia sp. CC201C | reverse complement strand
TCACCTATGCCGAACGCCGCTGGGACGACCTGGTCGTGGGCGCGCTGTGCGTGGTGAACGCCTACGGCGATATCGACCACGGTGCTGCGGACATCGAATTGGACGCGGTAACCCAGCTCCACGACATCGATCTGGGCGCGCGCATGCACACGACCATCGGCGTGGTGGTCACCAACGCCCGGCTGGACAAGCTGGGCTGTCAGGTGGTCGCGCAGGGCGCGCACGACGGGCTGTCCCGCGCGCTCACGCCGCCGCACGGACGCTTCGACGGCGATGGGTTCATTTGTGCCGCGACGGGTGCGGTCCCGGCGGATGTCGATGTCGTGCGGCTCATGGCGTTGGCCGCCGTCACCCGGGCGATCCGTTCGGTCGGGCCGCCGCACACCCGGCACACCACCACCCGGAGGAGCCTGTGACCATCGCCCTCGACGCCGACAGCTGGATGCCGTACCCGCCCGTCGGCGACGCACCCATGACGCTGTACTGCCTGCCGCACGCCGGTTCCGGAGCCTCGACCTATCTGCCCTGGCGGGAGCGGCTGCGCCCCGACCTCGAGGTGGTACCGCTGCAACCGCCCGGCCGCGAGACCCGCGCCCACGAACGCCCGCATGTCCATGTCGACCCGCTGGTGGACGAGCTGCTCACCGCCATGGGCGAGCGCTGGCGGCCGCCGTTCGCACTGTTCGGCCACAGCATGGGCGCGCTCGTCGCCTTCGAACTGGCGCATCGCCTGCTGGAGCCGGGTCGGCCCCGGCCGGAGCGCCTGATCCTGTCCGCGCGCCGCGCGCCGCACCGATCCGCCTGGGATCCCTTCGCGCACGACGCCTCCGACGCGGAGCTGCTGACGTTCCTGCGCGGACTCGGCGGTACGCCGTCGGCGGTGCTCGACGATCCGGCGCTGCGCCCGGCGCTGTTCCGGCTCATGCGTGCCGATCTGGGCGTGGACGAGAGCTATCGGCACCGTCCGCGACCGCCGCTGCCCATCCCGATCACCGTGTTCGGCGGCAGCGCCGATCCGCAGGTCCCCGTGGACGAACTCGACCGCTGGTCCGACTGCGGCGAGGCGGGCGTCGACATCCGGGTCGTGCCCGGCGATCACTTCTTCGTGCTCGCCGAGCGCGAGACCGTACTCGGGCATATCCGCGAGTGTCTGACGAGCCGACGGAGGTAGCCGTGCGTGTCATTCATGGTGTCGACGAGATGACGGCGGCCTGCCGGGCACTGTCGGCCGCCGGTCGGCCCGTCGCGCTCGTGCCGACCATGGGCGCGCTGCACGACGGCCACTTGGCCCTGGTCGCGGCCGCGACCGCGCGCGGATACGAGGTCGTCGTCTCCATTTTCGTGAATCCGTTGCAGTTCGGGCCGAGTGAGGATTTCGACCGCTACCCCCGGACGCTCGCGGTCGATCTGCATCTGCTGCGCGGCACCGGAACACGCGTCGTCTTCGCGCCGACCGCGGGCGAGATGTATCCGAACGGTCGGCGCACCACGGTGCGGCCCGGACCGACGGGGAATCGGCTGTGCGGTGCGACGCGGCCGCAACTGTTCGGCGGCATGCTGACCGTGGTGGCGAAGCTGCTGCTGATCACCCGGCCCGACGCCGCCTTCTTCGGCGAGAAGGACTACCAGCAACTCGTGCTCATCCGGGAAATGGTCGCCGACCTCGATATGGGTGTCGAGATCGTCGGGGTGCCGACCGTGCGGGAGGCCGACGGCCTGGCGATGTCGTCGCGCAACCGGTACCTGAGCGC
>NZ_JASCXP010000696.1:0-1763 GCF_030010695.1 Nocardia sp. CC201C | reverse complement strand
TCCAGCGCGGCCTGCCAGGCGCCGCTGGTGATCATGTCCTCGATCGCGTCGTTGATCCTCTGGCGGGATTCGGTGTCGCCCTTCTTCACACCGATGCCGTACTTCTCGACGGTGAAGGTGTCACCGACGACCTTCAGCGCGCCCGGGTTCTGCGCCGCGTACCCGCGCAGGATGATGTCGTCGGTGGTGACGGCGTCGACGGCACCGGCCTTCAGCGCCTCCACGCACAGTGAGTAGGTGTCGTACTCCTGAAGCTGAACGTCCTTGGCGTACTTGTCCTTCACGTTCTGCGCCGGGGTGGAGCCCTTGACCGAGCACAGCTTCTTGTTGCCGCTCAGCGACTCCGCGCCGGTGATGTCGGTGTTGTCCGAGCGCACCAGCAACGACTGGCCGGTAATGAAGTACGGCCCGGCGAAGTCGACCTTCTCCTTGCGCTTGTCGGTGATGGAGTAGGTGGCGGCGATGAAGTCCACCTGCCCGTTCTGGATCAGCGTCTCGCGCTGGGCCGACGGCGCTTCCTTGAAGGTGATGTTCTCCGGGGACACGCCCAGCTTCTCGGCCACATAGGTGGCGACGTCGACATCGAAACCGCTGAAGGAGCCGTCTTTCTCCCGCAGTCCCAGACCCGGCTGGTCGTACTTGATGCCGATGGTGAGGTTGCCGTCGGCGGCGTTCTCCGTGGCGGTCTTGTCGCTGCCGCCGCCGCAGCCGCTGGCGACCACGGTCAGGGCGACGGCCCCGACGGCTAGCCGCAGCGCTTGGGTGATCCTCATCTGAATCCTTCTCTCTCGTGAAGTGGCGGAGTGGTTAGTGGCTGAGAATCTTGCCGAGGAAATCTTTCGCGCGTTCTGATTTGGGCGCGGTGAAGAACGTGTCCGGATCGGTGTCCTCGACGATCTGACCGTCCGCCATGAACAGCACCCGGTTGCCCGCGCGCCGCGCGAAACCCATCTCGTGGGTGACCACCACCATGGTCATGCCGTCCTTGGCCAGCTGCACCATGACCTCGAGAACCTCGGACACCATTTCGGGGTCGAGCGCGGAGGTGGGCTCGTCGAACAGCATCACCTTGGGGTCCATGGCCAGCGCGCGAGCGATGGCGACGCGCTGCTGCTGACCGCCCGACAGCTGGGCGGGATACTTGTCGGCCTGATTGGCGATGCCGACCCGTTCGAGCAGTTCCATGGCGCGGGCGCGCGCCTTCGTCCTGTCCATCCGGCGCACCTTCACCGGCGCGAGCATGACGTTCTCGAGAATGGTCTTGTGCGCGAACAGATTGAAGCTCTGGAACACCATGCCCACATCGGCGCGCAGCCGCGCCAGGGCCTTGCCCTCGTCGGGCAACCGCACCCCGTCGATGGCGATGGTGCCGGAGTCGATGGTCTCGAGCCGGTTGATGGTGCGGCACAGCGTGGACTTACCGGAGCCGGACGGACCCACCACGATGACGACCTGGCCCCTGGGCACTTCGAGGTTGATGTCCTGCAGGACGTGCAGAGCCCCGAAATGCTTGTCCACGGTCTGCATCGAGATCATCGGCGCGTCGGCGGTGACGGGTGTGGCGGCGTCGGTCATGACCAGTGACCTTAGAGGGCCGTTGCCCGAAATGCTCGCCTTTGGCCCCCGTGACGCCACAACCGCCCGGACTCGACACCCCGCCGTAACCGAGGATTGACGCCGCGGTGACGGGAGAGAGACGGGTCACGCTGATCCCATGGGGTGGAACGGCCGCGAATCGGAGCCCGTACCCTGGACGGGTGAAT
>NZ_JASCXP010000695.1:0-1767 GCF_030010695.1 Nocardia sp. CC201C | reverse complement strand
TCTGCTGGCGCGGGACGTGGGAAAGCCGGTGCTGCGCAGGGCCGGAGCCGGACTGCTCGGCTACGCCGTCGCGGTCGTCTTCGGTTACCTCTTCGGCGCGGACGAGCGGTTCGACGGGGTGCGCGCCGTGCTGGTGTGCGTGCCCGCGGTGGCGTGGAGCGGGGTGTTCGTGCGGCTGCTGCCCGAGCCGCCGGGGGAGCGCGCCGACCGGTGGTGGCGGTTCGGGCTGGTGCCGGTGTGCACGGTCGTGGCCCTGCTCGCGGCCGCGGGGATCGGCGCGGCGGCGTATGCCCTCGGCGTCTGCGCGGTCCTCGCGCTGTTCGGCTCGCTGATCGCGCTGCTGCGCCATCGCTCGGCGCTCGTCGCGGGCTCGGCGCGCGGGACCGTCGCGGGGCTGTTCACCGTGGGCGCGATCATGTTCGGTCTCAGCGCCGCACTCGTCCTGCTCGGCCTCGAACTGGTGCCCGCCACCCTGGTGCTGGCGCTCGTGGTCGTGGATCTGGTGCTGCTGGGCGTGGGCATCGCTGTCCTGGACGCCTTCGAGGAGGGGGAGGCGCTGCGGGCGGATATGCTGCGCTCCCTCATGGTCGCTGAGGCGACGGCCATTGTCTTCGGCGGGCAGGCGGCTGTCGCCATCGTGCTGACCGGGCCGCGGCTAGCCCTGGAGGTGTTGTTCTTCGGCACCATCGCCGCCGCCATCGCGCTGCAGGTGCTGTACGTGCCCCTGCAGGCGGCCGTCGACCGGCTGGTCTTCGCGTCCGCACCGGAGCTGCGCGAGGCGCGCGACGAGTTGCGCACCGCCGCGGAGGCACTACCGCGGAAACGGGCGGTCGAGCCATCGGCCGGAGCCGACGCGTCCGGTCTGGCGGCGCTCGGCGAGGACGAGTTCGCACGTCTGACCCGCCGCGCCCTCAGTCACTACGCCGATCTGGGCAAGCTGGTGTCGAGTCCGCTCATCGACCTGCCCGCCATCGACAGCCGCCTCGCCGCACGCGACAGCGCCCCGGGACCGCTCGATCGTGCCGCCGAACTCAAGACACTGCTCACCGACGCCATCGCGGCGCTGAAGCCGCGCACCGGCGAGGAGTTCGGCACCAGCGAGGAATGGCGGCACTACAACGCCGTGTACTTCTACTACGTGGTCGGCATTCGGCCCTACAGCGTGCGTACCAAACGCACCGATCTGGACCCGGTGTCGCGCAAGGCGCTCGCCTGGTTCGTGGACCAGGTGCCGGAGCGGACCCTGCACAACTGGCAGAACTCGGCAGCGCGCATGATCGCCGCACAACTGCGATCCGGATTCGGCAGTATGTCGAAATAGGGCTCTGACCTGCGGTTGGCAGTATTCGGCAGCGGATGTGGTGGGGTCGGCAGTGGATTTCGGGCGACGGTATCGGCAGTCACCGACACCGAACGGAAAGGTTCCGATTCCCATGACCGCCACCACCGCCACCGGTACCCGCACCATCGCCGGCATGAGCCCGCTGCGCCTGGCCTACACCTTCGACGGCGTCGCCACCCTGGCCTCCGGAATCCTCGTTGCGGCGCTCGCCGGAGTGCTCGATTCGGCACTGGGCCTGTCCACTCCGCTGCTGCTCGGTGTCGGGGCCTTCTTCATCCTCTACGCGATCGACGTCCTGATCATGGCCACCCGCCCGGTGATCTCGCGCCGCGCCGCCACCGTGATCATCGCGGTGAACGCGCTGTGGGCGGTCGACAGCCTGGTGGTGCTGGCCGCCGGATGGCTCGACCCCACCGCCCTCGGGG
>NZ_JASCXP010000694.1:0-1789 GCF_030010695.1 Nocardia sp. CC201C | reverse complement strand
GGCGGAGGTTTCGTGGCGTGTCCGGATGCGTGCTGACGGGGCTGTGCCGCAGTGGAGCCCGGACCGCTACCCGATCGCGCGATTCACGTGGTCGGGACGACCCGGCCCGGTCGGGGCCGCAGCGGGCGCGGCAGCCAGGGGAACACCGGATCCGCGGTGTGATCGAGCGTGCCGCCCACCGGATCGTCCACCCCGTCGCGGCGCACCAGATCCGCTGCGGGCCGGTAGATCTGCCGAATGATCAGCACGCACAGCGCGATCACCGCGATATCGCGCAGGATCACCGTGCCCGTGAACCACTGC
Organism: Nocardia sp. CC201C; assembly: GCF_030010695.1. Classification (NCBI taxonomy): domain Bacteria; kingdom Bacillati; phylum Actinomycetota; class Actinomycetes; order Mycobacteriales; family Nocardiaceae; genus Nocardia; species Nocardia sp. CC201C. Next base: position 1,486 of record NZ_JASCXP010000694.1, on the reverse strand, counting down.
TCCGGCACGCCCTTGCGGTCCTCGCCGAGGTAGTAGTACATCCGCGGAACCCACACCAGCGCGTCGACTGTCATCCACGCCAACAGGATTCGCCGATGCGGCAGCGCCAACACCGCCAGCGGCACCAGCCACAGCGAGTACTGCGGACTCCACACCTTGTTGGTGAGCAGGAAGGCCGCCACCACCAGGAAGGCCAGCTGCGCCAGGCGCGGCCGCCGCGCCGCCGTCAACGCGATCCAGGCGATGCCCGCACAGGCGGCCAGGAACAGCAGCAGCGACACCAGATTCAGGATCGACGGCGACTCACCGGATTTCAGATAGCCGTCGAAGCCGGCCCAGCCGGTGAAGGAGGTGATGACGTTGTACACCGAATCCGGGTCGGCGTGCCGTTCGGTATTGAGCCGGAAGAACTCCCACCAGCCCTTCGGATACAGCACCGCGATGGGCAGGTTCACCGCCACCCAGGTTCCGGCCGCTGCGCCGACGGCGGTCAGCCCGGAACGCATGGGGCCCAGGCGATGCCAGGACAGCGAGGTGCCATAGCCCTCGTCCCCGAGCCGCTCGGCGCGCAGGCACAGCACCAGGATCGGCCCGAGCAGCAGCAGCGGATACAGCTTGGCCGCACCGCCCAGACCCAGCAGCACCCCCGCCAGCACCGGCCGTCGCCGCGCCCAGGCCAGCAGGCCGCCGGCGGCGAAAGCCGTTGCGAGAGCGTCGAAATTGGTGAACGCGTGCACCAGCACCAGCGGTGAGCACGCCACCAGGGCGGCATCCCAGACCCGGCGACCGGCCAGCAGCGCGGTCGCCCACACCGTCACCAGCCAGGCCATGGCCAGGCCCAGCGCCACCACATTGAAGTAGATGACCACCTGCAGCGCGCCCGGCAGACCCCACAGCTGGGAGGCGGCATCCCAGGTCTTGGCCACCTGCATGGACCCGTACTGGTACAGGCCCGACAGCACCGGATACTCCATGTACCGCACCTGCGGTTCGCCGTCCGGCCCGGTCTCGGTCCACTGCTTCTTGTACGGGAACGCCCCCTCGTTCAGGCGCTCGGCCCCGTAGAGCGGCACCGTGTCCGAGTAGCACATGGCGATGTACTGGCGGCCGTCGTTCCAGTCCAGGCCGATCACGCCGTTGTCGTCGACGGTCTGCTGAATGCACGGGGCCTTGCTGCCCCAGCCGAGCGCCAGGAAGATCACCGCGAAGGCGAACAGCACCCGCATGGGCGTCCAGAACCGCACCCGCCCGATCAGGGCGTGATCGCCGACCGGACCACCGGTGAGGGTGCTCAGCTGGGCGACCAGGGAATCGTTGCGGCTGGGCCGGTCCCGCTCATCGGCGGAACGCAGATCCCCCGCCAGCGGCGCGGGTGCGGCGTACCGCGCCGGTGTTTCGTGCATCGGCCGTCCCCCGCCCGTGTCCGGGGCCCGGGGGGGGGCGGGGGGGGGGGGCCCGGGGCGCTCGCACCCAGGTGCGATATCCC
>NZ_JASCXP010000693.1:0-1819 GCF_030010695.1 Nocardia sp. CC201C | reverse complement strand
TCCAGGGATCCATCGCGCAGGTCATCGCCGCCTGGGGGCAGCTGTCGGCCAGCGACAAGTCCGCCCTCGCCGGATCCATGTTCCCGCCCGGCTTCGACCGCGACACCCTGCTGCGCGGACTGGTACCCGGCAGCGGCACCAGTGCGCTGGCCGCCGGACTCACCCGAGTCGGCGCGCCCTATGTCTGGGGTGCGGTCGGTCCCGACCAGTTCGACTGCTCCGGCCTGGTGCAGTGGGCGTTCAAGCAGGTCGGCAAGAACGTGCCGCGCACCAGCCAGCAGCAGTCGCAGTTCGGCACGCCGGTGGCGCAGGCCGATCTGCAGCCCGGGGACGTGGTGTTCTTCTACCCTGAGGTGTCACATGTGGGCATCTACGCGGGCAACGGTCTGATGCTGCACGCCTCCACCTTCGGCGTGCCGGTAGCGGTCGCCCCGATGGGCTCCACACCCTTCCATTCGGCGCGACGCTACTGATACGAGGCGGGCATGGGCATTCAGGTGTGGAGGCAGCGGCGGGTGATCACGCAGGGCCTCGCTCGTGTCCGGAGGAGAGAGTCGGCGCGAGAGGTCAGGCGGGCCGCCGGGGCACACGCGGCACGGGGGACGTGCGCGGAGGCGGCAATCGGGCGATGCCACGCCACCCCCGCTCATGCCCGAAAGGACGCGGCATGAGCGCCCCGGCGCGGAGGCGGCAGTGGGGCCTCACCACGCGGCACTCCGCTCATGCGGGAAAGGGCACGGCATGAGCGGTCGGGTGTGGAGGCGGCAGTGGGGGTGTCACGACGCAGCGCCCCGCTCCTGCGGGAAAGAACGCAGCATGAGCGCGCTGCGGGGGTTGCGGGGGTGGCTGGGTACGCGGCGGCGGTTCCAGTTCGTCGTCACGCTCGTCATGGTGATGGCGCTGACCGGGACCTGCGGTGTGTTGCTGCTGCTGCCTACGACGGTGGTGCCGAAACTGCGGGCGGGTACGCCGCCCGCCGCGACGCCGCAGTCGAGTGTGGTCGTCGATCCGCAACTGGAGCGGGTGCGGCGGACGATGGCGTCCTACGGGGAGGTGGTCAGCGAGACCGTCGCGCTCCGGGACGGGCAGGCCGGGATCGTGCTCGGACATCCGGCGCAGCGGGATGCCATCGACATCCTGGCGGCCGAACTCGACGACGCCACCGCGGCCGTGACCGCGCTCTGGGGAACCGACTGGTCACGCGCTCCGGTGGTGGTGATCGCCACCAGCCCATCGGAATTCGCCGGACTCACGAACACCGTGGGCGAGGTGCCCGCCGAGGTGGCCGCGGTGACCGTCGCCGATCCGTTCCGGCCCGGGAGCCGACCCACCGGGCAGCGGGTGGTGTTCGGACCGCAGTCCGGGGATCGCCTCGGCCCCGACGGGCTGCGCTCGGTGCTCCGGCACGAACTCACCCATATCGCCACGCGCGCGGTGACCGTGGACGGGTCACCGCAGTGGATGCTCGAGGGTTTCGCCGAATACGCGGCACATCGCGGCGGAGACCGGACCGCCGCCGAGATCGCGCCCACCCTGGCCGCGCGGGCCCGTGCCGGGGAGCTGCCGCGCGACCTGCCCGCGGACGCGGTCTTCGCGCCGGGCAGCGGACAGGCCGCGTCGGCCTATGAACAGGCGTGGTCCGCCTGCGCTTTCATCGCCGACGAATTCGGCGATCCCACACTGGTGAACCTGTATCGCTCCCTCGCGACGGGTCCCAAGAACGTCGCGGCCGTGGACGACATCCTGCGCGACACTCTGGGGACCCCTCGCGAGGGTTTCCTCGCCCGCTGGCGATCGTGGATCGTCGCGCGGACGGCGG
>NZ_JASCXP010000692.1:0-1858 GCF_030010695.1 Nocardia sp. CC201C | reverse complement strand
CTGTTCACTCGCCTAGTCGCGCGGCTTCTCCCGCAGCTCGTAGGCCTCGATGATGTCGCCTTCCTTGATGTCGTTGAAGGTGACGGTCATACCGCATTCGAAGCCCTCGCGGACCTCCATGGCGTCTTCCTTCTCGCGTCGCAGCGAGGCGATGGTCATCGTCTCGGCGACCACGACATTGTCGCGGAGCAGGCGAGCCTTGGCATTGCGCTTGACCGAACCCGACAGCACCATGCAACCGGCGATATTGCCGAACTTGGAGGAGCGGAAGATCTGGCGGATCTCCGCCCGACCCAGCTCGACCTCTTCGTAGATCGGCTTGAGCATGCCCTTGAGGGCCTTCTCGATCTCGTCGATGGCCTGGTAGATGACCGAGTAGTACCGGACGTCCACGCCTTCGCGGTTGGCCAGCGCGGTCGCCTTGCCGTCGGCGCGCACATTGAACGCGATGATGATCGCGTCCGAGGCCGAGGCCAGGTTGACGTTGGTCTCGGTGACGCCACCGACACCGCGGTCGATGACCCGCAGCCGCACCTCGTCGCCGACGTCGATACCGAGCAGCGCCTCCTCGAGGGCCTCGACGGTACCGGAGTTGTCGCCCTTGAGGATCAGATTCAGCTCCGAGGTCTCCTTCAGAGCGGCGTCCAGATCTTCCAGGGAGATGCGCTTGCGGCTGCGCGCGGCCAGGGCATTGCGCTTGCGCGCGTTGCGCCGGTCCGCGATCTGGCGCGCGATGCGGTCTTCCTCGACGACCAGCAGGTTGTCACCCGCGCCCGGCACCGACGTGAAGCCGATGACCTGGACCGGACGCGACGGCAGCGCCTCGGTGACGTCCTCGCCGTGCTCGTCCACCATGCGGCGGACGCGACCGTAGGCGTCACCGGCGACGATGGAGTCGCCGACGCGCAGCGTGCCGCGCTGCACCAGCACCGTGGCGACCGGACCGCGACCGCGGTCGAGGTGCGCCTCGATGGCCACGCCCTGGGCGTCCATATCCGGGTTCGCCCGCAGGTCGAGCGCCGCGTCGGCGGTCAGCACGACGGCCTCCAGCAGCGACTCGATATTGGTGCCCTGCTTGGCGGAGATGTCGACGAACATGGTCTCGCCGCCGTACTCCTCGGCCACCAGACCGTATTCGGTCAGCTGCTGGCGAATCTTCTGCGGATTCGCGCCTTCCTTGTCGATCTTGTTGACCGCCACCACGATCGGCACGTCGGCGGCCTGCGCGTGGTTGATGGCCTCCACCGTCTGCGGCATGACACCGTCGTCGGCGGCGACCACCAGGATCGCGATATCGGTCGCCTTCGCACCGCGGGCACGCATGGCGGTGAACGCCTCGTGACCCGGGGTGTCGATGAAGGTGATGAGCCGGTCGGCGTCGTTGACGTGCGAGAGCACCTGGTAGGCGCCGATGTGCTGGGTGATGCCGCCGGCCTCGCCCTCGCGGACGTTGGCCTTGCGGATGGTGTCCAGCAGTCGGGTCTTACCGTGGTCGACGTGACCCATGACGGTCACCACCGGCGGACGGACCCGCAGGTCCTCCTCGTCGCCCTCGTCCTCGCCGTAGGTGAGGTCGAAGCTCTCCAGCAGCTCGCGGTCCTCGTCCTCGGGCGAGACCACGTGCACCACGTAGTTCATCTCCGCACCCAGCAGCTCGAGGGTCTCCTCGCTCACCGACTGGGTCGCGGTGACCATCTCACCGAGGTTGAACAGCGCCTGTACCAGCGAGGCCGGGTTGGCGTTGATCTTCTCCGCGAAGTCCGAGAGGGACGCGCCGCGGGCGAGGCGGATGACCTCACCGTTGCCGCGCGGCAGCCGCACGCCGCCGACGGCGGGCGCCTGCATCGACTCGTACTCG
>NZ_JASCXP010000691.1:0-1864 GCF_030010695.1 Nocardia sp. CC201C | reverse complement strand
ACGCTGAGCATGCGCAGGCGGGCGCGCAGCTGCGCCAGCGTCATGTTCATGTAGTCGTAGCGGGAGGCGACCTCCGGCTCGACGGCCGCGAAATTGCCATTGTGGCCATTGGCGGACGTGCCGGAAGTGCTTGCGGTAGCGCTGCTTTCGGCAGGCGCGGCCGGTTCGGTGGGCTGCGGTGCTGCGGATCCGGGGTCGGCGGCCGGGGCCTCCTGCTCCTCGGCGACGACGGATTCCGGCTCCGGGCTCGCGGATGTTTCCGGGCTCGCGGGTGTTTCCGACACCAGTGCCTGGGGGGCGGAGACCGCGATCGGTTCCGGCTCCGGCGCGCCCGCGTCTTCGGGGCTGTACAGGTCGAAACGGCTCTTGTGCGCCGATTCCGGGGCGGTGCCGAAGGTTTGCGCGTCGTCGGCGTCCTCGTCGAAGGTGGCCCACTCGGGCTGTTCCTCGGGACGGTTCACGAAGCGGTCGAAAACCTCGTCGCCCTTGAGGGCGAGGCTGGTCACGAACTGCTGCACGTGCATGAAGTTCTGCAGCAGCTGGCTGACGGCGGTAATCGGGAGGTTGACCGCGGTATTCGGTAGCCGACGGGTTTCCTCGAGGGCATAGACGGCGGCCCCGGCGGCGACCCGGGCCAGGAAGGGAGGTCGAAACATGGTCCTAGCCTGCCCGAAACGGCGTGTGATGCAAAGGACGGAATTCGCCGGAAGTGATTATCGTCGCGCCTCCGACCCGATGCGGTTCATTCCGCACACGTATTCTGTGGGGCATGTCCTCGGCTATCCCATTGAACGTCGGAATCACCCGGTCGGCCGTCTCGGGTGCTGCCGACTCGCCGAAGCGGGTGCTGCTCGCCGAACCCCGTGGTTACTGCGCCGGTGTGGACCGCGCGGTCGAGACGGTGGAGAAGGCGCTCGAGAAGCACGGCGCGCCCATCTACGTCCGCAAGGAGATCGTGCACAACCGGCACGTCGTGGAGACGCTGCGGGAGCGCGGGGTGATCTTCGTCGACGAGACCGACGAGGTGCCCGAGGGGTCGGTGGTGGTGTTCTCCGCCCACGGCGTCTCGCCCATGGTGCACTCCTCCGCCGCCGAACGCAGCCTGCACACCATCGACGCCACCTGCCCGTTGGTGACCAAGGTGCACCAGGAGGCCAAGCGCTTCGCCCGCGACGACTTCGACATCCTGCTCATCGGCCACGAGGGCCACGAGGAGGTGGAGGGCACCGCCGGTGAGGCCCCCGACCACGTGCAGCTCGTGGACGGCCCCGATGCGGTGGACGGCGTCACCGTGCGCGACGAGAACAAGGTGATCTGGCTGTCCCAGACCACGCTGTCGGTGGACGAGACCATGGAGACCGTGCAGCGCCTGCGCGAGCGCTTCCCGAGCCTGCAGGATCCGCCCAGCGACGACATCTGCTACGCCACCCAGAACCGCCAGACCGCCGTCAAGGCCATGGCCCCGGAGTGCGATCTGGTGATCGTGGTGGGTTCGCGCAACTCCTCCAACTCGGTGCGCCTGGTCGAGGTGGCGCTGGGCGCGGGCGCGCGGGCCGCGTACCTGGTCGACTACGCCCGCGAGGTGGACCCGGCCTGGTTGGAGGGCGTCCGCACGATCGGTATCACCTCGGGCGCGTCGGTGCCGGAGATCCTGGTCCAGGGTGTGCTGGAACTGCTGGCCGAGCACGGCTTCGGCGACGTCCAGCCGGTGACCACCGCCAACGAGACCCTGGTCTTCGCCCTGCCCCGCGAACTGCGCGCCGCCCGCGCCTGACCGCGCGCGATCGCGCGCAGGACCGAGTGCGCCCCCTGCGATTAGCACCGGGCGCATAGCGGTCGGGTGAATGGGGAGCCCCCCAGGGTT
>NZ_JASCXP010000690.1:0-1877 GCF_030010695.1 Nocardia sp. CC201C | reverse complement strand
CTGATGGTTCCGGGCCGCTTTCGCGTCGAGGCGTCGACGCCGCGTCAACCGACGATCGTCAGACCAGCTCGGCCGACAGGATCGTGACGGCCTCGACCGGCACATCCTGATGCCCGGCCTTGGAGCCGGTGCGCACACCATCGATGGCGTCCACCACGTCGGTACCCTCGACGACCTTGCCGAACGAGGCGTAACCCCAGCCGTCCTGGCCCGGGTAGTTCAGGAATTCGTTGTCGTTGGTGTTGATGAAGAACTGCGCGCTGGCCGAATGCGGATCCATGGTCCGCGCCATCGCCACGGTGTACTTGTCGTTGCGGAGACCGTTGTTCGCCTCGTTCTCGACACGGTTCGGCGCCGGCTTCTGCGCCATATCGGCGGTCATGCCGCCGCCCTGGATCATGAAGCCCCGGATCACCCGATGGAACACGGTGTCCGTGTAGTGGCCCGCCTTGACGTAGTCGACGAAGTTCGCGACGGTCTTGGGCGCCTTGGCCTCGTCCAGTTCCAGGGTGATATCCCCGGCGGAGGTCTTCAGGAGCACTTTGGTCATGCGGGCCATCCTATGGGAGGCGACACTCCCCTCTCGTCGGGGCCGTGAAAGTGCTTGGGCCGGAACGCGCGGGTTGTTGTTTGGTGAGTTCAGGAGATATGAGTTCGGATTAAACATGTTTAGATGCGCATATTTCCATTTTTTAATCACCGGAATACCGTCACATCCACGGACTCACGCTTCGTACAGCTCCAGCGGCAACTCGTCGGGATCGAAGAAGAACGCGAAACGCTTCCCCGTGTACTCGTCGACCCGTATCTTCTCCACGCGCACACCCCGGTCCCTCAGTTCGGCCAGCGCCGCCGCCACATCCGGCACCACGAAGGCCAGATGCCGCAGGCCCGCGGCCTCCGGGCGCGAGGGCCGCGGCGGCGGGTCGGGGAAGGAGAACAGCTCCAACCGGCCGCCGTCCGGCAGCTCCACATCCAGCTTGTACGAGCGCCTTTCGGCGCGATAATGTTCGGCCAGCACGCGCAGGCCGAGCACCTCGGTATAGAACGCCCTGGACCGTTCGTAGTCCGACGCGATGAGCGCCACGTGATGGATCCGCCGCAGTTCCATGCGCGCGACGCTATCCCACGGGACCGACAACCACTCCCCTCCCCCGCCGGGTCAGGACGCATTGCCTCCGATGCTGAAATGCGCGCCCGTCGGGTCGGCGACACCGGCCATCCGGCCGAACGGCGTATCCATGACCGGCGCGATCACCGAGCCGCCCAGCTCCACCACTCGCCGCACCGCCCGCTCGACATCGTCGGCGCCGAAATAGACCCGCCAGCCGCCGGGCGAATCCGGCGGCAGGAAGGCGCGCGCGTCCATGACGCCCCCGAGCATCGGCGTCTCCGAGTGGATGGTGGTGTACCCGATCTCGCCCTCCCCGGGAACCGCGACCCGGAAGGGGTCCTGCCAGCCGAAGACATCGGTGTAGAAGATCAGCGCCTTGTCGTAGTGCGGGGTCTGCAACTCGAACCAGGACGGCACGCCGACATGCCCGCTCCAGTGACCGCCCGTCGCGATGCCGATCGCTTCGAAGCCGCGGTGCGTCCCCGGCTGCCACACCCCGATCCCCGCACCCGACGGATCACCGAGAATCGCCATCGTGCCGAGCTCCCCCACGTCCAGGGCGGGCACCACGATCGACCCGCCCTCCCGCACCGCCTGCTCCGCGGTCGCCCGCGCGTCATCGGACCGGAGGTACACCGTCCACTGATCGGGCCCCTGAATCCCGTCCTCGGTCTTGCCCATTCCCCCGGCCACCGCCTTCCCGTCCTTGCGGAAGGTGATGTAGCCCCCGAACTCCTCCCCCGCCCGCTCGGCCGTCCAGCCG
>NZ_JASCXP010000689.1:0-1912 GCF_030010695.1 Nocardia sp. CC201C | reverse complement strand
CGCACCATGTGCGGGTCGATCGGAACCGGCCGTCGGGGTTGTGGGTTCCGCGGGTGCCGCCCCCGGGGGTGCGGGCTGGTCGGCCGTCACCGTTCGGCGGCGGGTCAGTGCCGCGCCCAGGGCGGCGGGGGCCAGCAGGACCCAGGGGGCGAGCATCATCGGGAGGGTTTCCGATGAGATCGAGCCGAGGGTGGTCAGCACGCGGGGGGAGAGGGCGAAGGCGGTTGCGGCGATGACGCGGGAGCCGCGGCTGCCGATGCCGAGGGTTTCGCAGAGGCGGACGATGCCCCAGAAGCCGGCGAGCAGCAGCAGCGCCCACCAGATGCGCTGCGTCACCCAGGCGGGCAGGCCGAGCCAGTGCCCGAGGGAGAAGAACGCCCCGTGCGGAAAGAAGTACCCGTACGCCTGGTTCTGCACCTGTCCCATGGGTGCCTGGGAACTCCACAGGTGGGCGGCGCGGGCGAGGAAGCCGAGCGGGTTCTGCGCCAGGTCGTATTTGGTGTCGGCGACGGTCTGGCCGGGGGCCTGCAGGAAGGTCAGCAGGAAGGCGGCGAGCACCGTGCCGATCAGCCAGCGCCGACCCAGCGGTGCGGTGGCCGGGGACCGGTCGGATAGACCGGTCTCGGCGGAATCAGCGGAGGTCAGTTCAGCGTGCGCCGTACTCGACGTTGTTGAGCAGCGAGCTCGAGGCATCTCCGCTGCGGTCGATGTCCGGGCGTGAGTTCTGGCTCGCCGCCATCGTCACCAGCAGCACGGCGACCAGTCCGAGCAGGGCTCCACCGGCAGCGCTCGCTACACCAGGGACGGCAAACTTCATCGCGGTACTCCCATACATCGACGCATGCGTAACTGGAGAGCCAACCTAGCAGGTCGATGGCGGGGAGGCAGACATGTACGTACCGGTAGCCCGGTTGTGGGCGGCTCCGCGCGCGGTCGTCTCCGGATGAGTCCCAGGTCACAGGGCTGATGGCGGGAACAGCACCGATCCGGCGGTGCTAGGTGGGAAGCGCGCAGCGCTAGGTGGGAAGCTCGCAGCGCAGCCCACCCAGGAAGGTGCGCAGCTTCGCGCTGGTTTCGTCGAGTTCGGCGCGCGGGTCGGAGGCGGCGACGATCCCGCCGCCGCCGAAGGCGCGCAGCGCCCGGCCGTCGGCGGACAGCTCGGCGCAGCGGATGGCGACCACCCACTCGCCGTCGCCGTGGGCGTCGCACCAGCCGACCGCGCCGCCGTAGAACCCGCGATCCTCCTCGAGTTCGGTGATGGCGTCGAGCGCGAGGTCGGTCGGGGTGCCGCAGACGGCGGGGGTGGGGTGCAGCAGGACGGCGAGATCGAGGGCGGTGACGTCCGGGTCGCGCAGCCGCCCGGTGATCGGGGTGGCCAGATGCCAGACCTCGGCGGTGCCGATGATCTCCGGCCCGTCCGGAACGGTGAGTTCGGCGCAGACGGGGGTGAGCCGCTCGCGGATCCACTCGATCACGAAGGCGTGCTCGTCGCGGTTCTTGGTGCTGGCCAGCAGTTCCCGCGCCTGGGCGGCATCGTCGGCCGGGTCGGGCCGCCGCGGCAGCGTTCCGGCCAGCGGGCGCAGCGTGACCGTGCGACCGTGCCGGGCGACCAGCACCTCGGGGGTGGCCCCGATGAGCGTTTCGCCGCCACGCCCGGCCGGACCCAGATCTACGGCGAATACGTTCGCATTCGGGTGTCGTGTAATAAGATGCGCCGCAATGACTTCCGGTTCCAACGGCGACTCCGCCGCCGCGATGAGCGAGCGGGCCGCCACCACCTTGCGCAGCGGTTGCCCCGGATCGGCGAGCTGTTCGACCAGTTTGGTCACCCGCGCCACATGCTCTGCCGCACTGGGCATCTCGGTGACGACCCGGACCGGCGGCAGTTCCGGCAGCGCGGCGGGCCGCCACG
>NZ_JASCXP010000688.1:0-1928 GCF_030010695.1 Nocardia sp. CC201C | reverse complement strand
GCGCTGGAGGCGCGGGTGGACGAACTGCTGACCGAGCACGCACTGCTCGCGAATCCGCTGGGGAGCGGCGATGACTGAACTCGATCCGACACTGGAACGGTGGCGGCTCATTCTGGGCGAGGCGGCGTCGGGCCTCGTCCGCGATGCCGCGCTCAGCGCCGCGACCGCCGGCCAGGACGCGGCACTGGCCTGGCTCTACGACCGCGACGAGGAACTCGATCGGCGCGGTATCCGTCGCCAGGGCGGTGACGGCCCCGCCATCGTGCACGCCGTGGACTGGCTCGACGACATCCACCGGCTCTTTCCCAAAACCACCGTCGAGCGCCTGGAGCGGGACGCGGTGCAGCGCTACGGATTACACGACGTGCTCACCGATCCCGAGGTGCTCGGTCGGCTGGAGCCCAATGCCGAGCTGCTGGGCGCGGTGCTGCGCACCAAGCACCTCATGAATCCGGAGGTGCTGCGCATGGCGCGGCGCATTGTCGAGCAGGTGGTGCGCGAGCTCATGGAACGACTCGCCACCGAGGTGCGCACCACGATGCTCGGCGCCCGCTCGCGCCGCCGCGGCCGCATCCCCCGCGCCGCCGACTTCGACTTCCCGACCACGGTGCGCGCCAACCTCGCCCACTACCGGCCCGAACAGCGACGGCTCTATGTGGAGACCGCGCACTTCCGGGCACGCACCCGCCGCCATGTGGACAACTGGCAGGTCATCCTGCTGGTGGACCAGTCCGGTTCCATGGTCGGCAATGTCATCCACTCGGCGGTCACGGCGGCCTGCCTGTGGGGCTTGCCCGGCCTCGAGACCCACCTGATCGCCTTCGACACCGAGGTCGTCGACCTCACCCGCGATGTGGACGATCCGGTCGAACTGCTGATGAAGGTGCAGCTCGGCGGCGGCACGGACATCGCCCGCGCGCTCGGCTACGCGGCCCAGCTGGTCGAGCACCCGCGCCGCGCCGTCATCGCGGTGATCAGTGACTTCTACGAGGGCGGCAACGCGGCGTGGCTGGTGCGCACGGCGGCCGCCCTCGTCGCGGAGGGGACGACGGTGCTGGGGCTGGCGGCCCTCGACGAGCAGGCCGATCCGGTCTTCGACCGGGAGCTGGGGCAGCGGCTGGCCGATGTGGGCGTGCACGTGGGGGCGATGACGCCCGGTGAACTGGCCGCCTTCATCGCGGAAACGATCGGATAGTCCATGCGCGCGGACCTGCTGGCCCTCACCGACGACTCCCTGATCAGCCTCGCCAACCGGGGGCTTCTCAAGCGCGCGGCCAAGGAGAACGCCGCCGCGCCCCCGGAACTCACCGAATCCGCCGACGGCACCGTGGCGGTCACCTTCGCCGACGGCGTGCGCACCACCCTGCCGCCCGATACGACCCTGGAGCTGTCGTCCTGCACCTGTGCGGCGACGACGGTGTGCCGGCACCGGGTGCGCGCGGTGCTCGCCTATCGCGCGTACGCCCAAACCTCCGAGCCCACCGCGGAATACGCCCGTGCCGACACACCGGAGGCCGCCGTCTCGTGGTCCCCGGCGGAGTTCACCGACGAACAGCTGCGCGACCTGGTGGGTGCGCGCGCCTTCGCGGCCGCCGGTCGTGCCCGCCGCGCCGGGTACCGCGCCCGGGTGCGCCGGGCCACCACGCACGATCCGGTGCCGTCGGCCGAATTGTCCGCTGTCACCGTGCGATTCCTCGTCCCCGGTGACCTGGCGTACGCCCGCACCGATGCCGCCCGCGGGGCGCGTGCCGATGCGATCGTCCTGGCGGTGTGGGCATTCCGGGCCGCGGACGCGGTCGATACGGTTGACGAGACCGTGGAGGTCACCGTCGGTGACCACGCCGACGGCACTGCGGCGGGAGCGGCGGCGAGTGCGGCCGCGGCGGTGCTGACGCCCCTGGCCGAACTACTGGAAGATGGTGTCGCCC
>NZ_JASCXP010000687.1:0-1941 GCF_030010695.1 Nocardia sp. CC201C | reverse complement strand
GGCCCCCCCCCCCGGGGGGGGGGGGGGCCGATCGTGCTTCCGGCGGTCGAAGCCGTGCCCGAAGCCGCGAACCCGGCCGGTCAGCGCCATACGCGCGCCGCCGCGCTTGGTGCGGGGACGGAACAGGCGCAGCACCCTCCGGCCGCCGGCGGCCCACCCGATCGGAGTCGGCGAAGCTGTGTCACCGGAGCCATGGCGGCTCAGTCGACCAGGGCCACCGAGGCGATGCGGTGCAGCGTGAAGGTGCGCACCGTGCCGGTCACCGTGTCCAGGGCGTCGAGTTGGCCGCCGCCCACCTTGACCGGCTCCACCACCCGCTGGGTGGCTACCCCCTGCGCGTCCACATAGCCGATGTGCACCGGACGGTGGACCCGGGCGGCCAATTGCAGCAGGGCGAGGGTGGCGGCGGTGCTGGTGCGGGTGCCGTCCGAACGCACTGCCTGCCCCGAACGCGCCTGTGCCGCAAGCTCTCCCGCGCGCAGCTCGCCCACCAGCGACCGCAGCTGCTCCGGGCTCGGTGGGTTCGGACGGTACACCGGCCGCGCATTCGGCCGCGGGGCGACGCGGATGCCGCGCGGCCGCAGATCCACCACGACCCCGGAGGAATCCTCACCGGCCGGGCTGAAACCCGCCGCCCGCAACTGCTCCAGCACCTCGCCCAGCGGCGCCTGGGAGATCGCCACCGTGGGCGCGACGGCCCGCAGCGCCAGCTGTCCGGCCACCGGGGCGGCCAGCACCTCGGCCAGCAGCGCCGGATCCTCGCTGCGCACGAAGGATTGCGCCATCCCGACCCGCAGCCGGCCGTGGCGGCGCGCCACATCGTCGATGAGGTAGGTCAGCGACTGCGGAACCGGGGTGCGCGAGTGCGTGGTGAACAGATTGTGTAGTTCCGCGGCGGTGGCTCCGGCGTCCAGGGCGCGCCGCACGGACGTGTCGCTGATGCGGTACACCGTTGCGGCACCGGCGGATTCCACCTCGGCGACCAGGGAGATGCGGTCCTGGAGTTCGGGGGTGAGCGGGCCGGGCGCGATGACCGTCAGATCCGCCTGCACCAGGACGTGGTCCACCGGTTCCGGCAGCGCCGCCGCCATCGCGGCCTCGGCATCGGCGGGACCGGATTCGTTGCCGTGCAGCAGGGCTCGGCCCGCAGAGGTGAGCGCACCGTGCGCCACCAGTCCCAGCGCCTGTGCCTCGGCCAGGGTGCTCGCCACCGCGTCGGTGCGGAAGTGCCGCCGCCAGCGTGGCTGCCGCCAGGCCAGCACCCGGCTCAGCTCCGCCGCCGGTACCGCTGTACCGGACGGAAATTCGCCCAACAGGTCGAGGATGGCGCGGCGATCGCGAACGGCGTGCAGGGTACGCAGCTCGGCCGACAGCGCCGCCAGGGGTTTGTCATTGGCGTCGCGCAGGCCGATCATCCACGGGAAGCGGTCCAGCTCCAGCCAGGCGCGGGCGAGCACCACCCAGCGTTTGGCGGGTGCGGCGGCGTCCCAGGCATCGGCGGTGGTGGTGGGGGCCCAGTAGTCGTCGGCCTCGGTGTCCGGTGCGGGTTCGGGAATGCCGCGGTCCACCAGACGGGCCGCGGTCAGCACCTCGGCGAGTAGCCCGAGGCGAGCCTCGTCGATACCGGTCTGCTTGGCGATGCGCCGGATCTCGCGCACCCCGAGCCCGCCCGAGCGCAGCACGGGAGCCGGTGTGCGGCCCAGGGATTCCAGCAGTGTGGCGCTGTGGCGCAGCAGTTCGCCGACCTCGCCGGCGGCGGCCGCGTTCACATCGGCGGCGGTGAGTTTGGTGGTCGCGGGCTGCGGCGGGGTGAGCGCGTGCGGATCGGTGGTCGGTTCCCGCCGCAGCACCTGGCCGACCATGGGCGGCAGTTCGACGGTCTCCGCGTCGATCCAGTTCAGCAGGCGGCGCGCCAGCAGCCGCCGCACCGGACGGTCGGCG
>NZ_JASCXP010000686.1:0-1954 GCF_030010695.1 Nocardia sp. CC201C | reverse complement strand
TCCTCGTTCACCAGCAGCAGCGGGAAGTCGTGCAGATTGCGCTGCGGATCGAGGATGCTGGCCAGATACGACAGCGCCAGCAGACTCAGCAACCCCATCGCGACCAGCAGTGGAACCGCCCAGAGCTGATGTTCTCGGCGGGGTGGGACCGGATTCGGCGCGTCGGTCGGCACTCAGCCGACGCTAGCAGCACACCCGGGGCGAACGTTCGCGGTGGGTGGTCAGTCGCCGGTCAGGGCGGCGTAGCCGGTGGCGTCCAGCAGCGCACCGGTGGATTCGACCCGCACCCGGAACAGCCAGCCCGCACCGTAGGGGTCGGAGTTGACCGTATCCGGATCGTCGACGACCGCGGCGTTGATCTCCACGACCTCGCCCGTCACCGGCGAGTACAGGTCGCTGACGGATTTGGTGGACTCGATCTCACCGCAGACCTCCCCCTGCGCGACACGGTCGCCGACGGCGGGCAGTTGCACGAAGACCACGTCGCCGAGCGACGAGGCGGCGAAGTCGGTGACGCCCACGGTGGCGGTGCCGTCGACGACATGCAGCCACTCGTGCTCTTCGGTGTAGCTCAGATGTTCGGGAAAACCCATGATGGACGACCTCTTTCAGGAGCGGGAGTAGAAGGGCAGGGCGGTGGTCTCGACCGGTTCGCGACGGCCGCGCACGTCGATGGTCAAGGCCGTGCCGGGGGCCGCGTGGTCGCGGTCCACCATGGCCATGGCGATGGGCACGCCCAGGGTCGGGGAGAGCGCACCGCTGGTGACCACGCCGACCGCTCGGTCGTCGGCGTAGATCTCGTAGCCGTGGCGACCGGCGCGGCGGCCGGATCCGATGAGTCCCACCAGCGTTCGGCCGCCGCCCGCCTGCTCGCGGGCGGCCAGCGCGGCGCGCCCGACGAAAGTGCCGGGCTTGTCGAACTTCACGACCCGGCCGAGGCCGATGTCGAACGGAGTCACACCGACATGGAGCTCGTTGCCGTACAACGGCATTCCCGCCTCCAACCGCAGGGTGTCGCGGCAGGCCAGACCCGCGGGCAGCAGGCCGTGCGATGCCCCGGCCGCGCTCAGCGCCCGCCAGATGTCGGCGGCCCGCTCGGGCGCGCAGTACACCTCGAAACCGTCCTCACCGGTGTAGCCGGTGCGTGCCAGCAGCGCATCGACTCCGGCGATCCGGGCGGGCATGCCGGCGTAGTACTTCAGCGGACTCGGATCGACATCGGTCACGGCTCCGACGATCGCCGCCGAGCGCGGCCCCTGCACCGCGATGAGGGCGTAGTCGGTCGAACGGTTCGCCACCTCGGCGGCGAAGCCGTGTGCCCGATCACGCAGCAGGATGTAGACGATCTCGGCATTGGCGGCATTGGCGACCACCAGGAACCGCTGCTCGGCCAACCGGTACACCACCAGATCGTCGAGGACGCCGCCGTTGTCGTGGCAGAGCATGGTGTAGCGGGCGCGACCGACCGGCACCGCCGACAGCCGCCCGACCAGTGCGAAGTCCAGCATGCGCGCGGCCTCCGGCCCGGACACCTCGATCTCGCCCATATGCGAGAGGTCGAAGATCCCGGCGGCCTCCCGCACCGCACGGTGCTCGGCGAGTTCGCTGCCGTAACGCACGGGCATCCGCCATCCGGCGAAGTCGATGAAGACGGCGCCGTGCTCGGCGTGGACGGCTTCCAAGGGTGACGACGTGCGGGTGGGCACGCCGTCGCGAGCGACAGTCATGGGAGGTCCTCGAGTCGACCGGGACGCGACCCGGTGTCCGGAACTCCCCCTCTGTCATGGGACCTGAGAGCTTCACCGCCGCAGGCGGTTTGCACCGTGGGTGAGGCGCTCGGTGCGCCTGCTTTCCAGAGTGGCCTGGTCGATGCGGTACCTGTACCTGAGAGATTCCGGGGAGTTTGCTCCTTCGGCGCCCCGCTGCCGGGGACTCTCCCGCTACGACTCGTCGC
>NZ_JASCXP010000685.1:0-1983 GCF_030010695.1 Nocardia sp. CC201C | reverse complement strand
TCGGCGCCGTCGGCGGCATGGTCGGCCTGGTCACGGTGGGCGGCCCCCTCGCCCTCTTCTCCGCCTTCCAGTACTTCAGCACCATCCTGTCCCCCTGCCCGCCCGAACTCCCCGCCTGCAAGAACCCGATGACCCCGGCCCCGCCCAAGTAGTCCACGGCCTTCGCCGCCGCCCCTGCGCCGCCGCGACCCGGCTCTCAGGACCGAATGGGAGGATTCGGGTGGATAGAACAGGAGGAACGATGCCCGAGCTACCACCCGAATCCCCGATCTACGAGCAGGCCCACCAGACGATCGGCGGGTATATGCGACAGCAGCGGCTGCTTCAGGGGCTCACGCAGAAACAGGTGGCCGACGCGCTGTTCATGTCCAAGTCCGCATATCAGAAGTATGAGAACGAGGAGCGCAATCCGACGGTGCCGGTCATCCGGCAGTGGTGCGACGCGCTGGACCTGCGCTACGACAAACGCCGCCGGGTGATGTCGATCGTGATGGGGGAGCTGGCGCCCTGGGCCGTGGGATCCCCGGAGGCCATCACCCCCGATGCCCTCGAATTCATCGACTCCATGCCGTACCCGGCGTATCTGCACCGGGTGCCCCAGTACGACGTGCTGGCGGCGAACGCGGCCGCCAACGAGATGTGCCCCTTCCTGGATCCGGCGCTGGGTACGCCGGAGCGACCCATCAATGTGATCGTGCAGATGATGACCGATCCGCGGGCCGAGAAGATCCTGGTCAACTGGGAGCCCATCGTGCACCGGATGATCTATGGGCTGCGCGAGTTCTCGGCCGGTGTGGTGCCCGACACGGAGGTAGCCGCTGTCTATGAAGCGTGCCGGTCGCACCCGCGCTTCGAATACATGTGGAACAACCCGATGGATCCCGCCATCTTCGACGACGATCACGTCGTCATGCTGGATCCTGCGGGCCGCGAGACGAATTGGCGCATGCGCTCGCTCCAGTCCCTGCATCCCTGGTGCGACTACGAGATCTTCCTGCTCACCCCGCGCTCGATGCGGGAGCGGTGAGCAGGCGCACAGTACACGAAATGTGTGCCACCGCCGGCTTGACGTGAGCGGGGTGCGGATCGGAATCTCGATGGGCTGGTGGTGTCCGAAGGGGGGTCACCACCGAGTGCGTGTGTTCACCATGGGATTCGGCGTGCAGGACACTGCCGTCCCGCACGCCGAATCCGTGGTGAACATCAGCAGTTGCGTAGTTCCGGGCTCTGGTTGAGCAGCTGGGCGCGGGTGGAGACGAAGGTGCCGTAGGTGTCGCCGCCCACCGCCGAGAGCGGGAAGGCCGCTACCCGGTGGCAGTTCTGGAAGGCGAGCTTCACGCCGAAGTGGCGCTCGAGACCGCCGCGGATGGCATCGGAGGCCATGGCGCGCAGCAGTTGGCCGCGGGCGGTCTCGTCGGGCGGGGCAATGGTGTTGTCGGCGTATTCGGCCGTGCCGGAGCGCAGCTCCGCGGCCACCCGCTCGACGACCGCGTAGGCGTAGGGCAGCGAATCGCGCACGCATGCGACGAAGTCGGCGTCGCTGACCTCACCGCGCTCGGCGCGTTCCAACAGTGCGGTGGGTACCTCGAGTGACATGGCGCTCTCCTTGGGATGGCGGAAGGTGCCAGCCGATTCTAAATGACAAAGATTGTCAATTTCATTCGAACCGTCGTGAAAGTGTGCTTCGCAGAGCGGTTTTCGCCTCCTCGGACAACTGTCGCACCAGGTCGCCCGCCGATTGTGCGGTGGTCAGGGTGTGGCTCTGGCCGGCCCAGAGGTTGACCGCGTCGGGATTTCCCTCGGCTCGTGCGGCGGCGCGCAGGGGGCCGGTGGCGTAGTGGATCTCGGGGTAGGCGGCGGGGGCGTCAGGGTGGTCGAGCAGGAAGCGGTTGCGCAGGCCGCGGGCTCGGCGGCCGGTGAAGGCGCGGGTGAGCATGGTGGGGGTGTCGAGGGGGAGGGCGTCGCGGAGCAGGGCCGGGGTGC
>NZ_JASCXP010000684.1:0-1998 GCF_030010695.1 Nocardia sp. CC201C | reverse complement strand
GCCGCCCGCCGCATCGGGTCGGGGTAGCCGCGCTGCTGGATATTCACCAACCGCGTCGCCGCCACTCGGGCACCTGCGGACGCTCCGCGCCGAGCGTGGTGTCGTCGCCGTGGCCCGGGTAGACGACCGTGTCGTCACCGAAACGGGCGAACAGCTTGGACTCGACATCGCCGAGCAGGGAGGCGAAATCCTCGGGGGTACCGGTCTTGCCGACACCGCCCGGGAAGAGCGAGTCACCGGTGAACAGGTGGGTGCGCCCCGCGCCGTCGGTGAGGGCCAGCGCGACCGACCCGGGGGTGTGGCCGCGCAGATGGATCACCTCGAGGTCGAGTTCGCCGATGCGCACCGTCTCGCCGTCGGCGAGCAGCCGGTCCGGGGGCACGGGCAGGGCGGGGGCGTCGAGTTCATGGGCGGCGGTGGGGATCTCGGTGGCCGATGCCACCTCCTTCAGCGCCCACCAGTGGTCCGGGTGCTGATGCGTGGTGACGATCAGTTCGACCCGCCCGGGTGCCTCCTGCTCGATGAGTTCCAGCAGGCGTTCGGCCTCGTTGGCGGCATCGATCAGCAGGGTCGCGCCGGTGGCGGTGCACCGCACCAGATAGACGTTGTTGTCCATCTGGCCGACCGACATCTTCACGATGCGCGCGCCCGGGACCTCCCGCTGCTGCGGATTGCTGCCGGGGGCGACATGGCCCGTATAGGGCGAATCGATCGTGATCACACTGCCGATGGTAGTCATGGCCGCCGACACGGGTGGTAGGAAGAAAACTCACGCACCCCTTCCCTGCGGATAGATTCGAGACCATGGCGCCACCGAAGCCACTGATCCTGGTCCTGACCGGCTTTCTGCTGGCCTTCACACTGCTGGCCGGCCAGCCCGCGGTGGCGCGCGCGGAGCAGCCGACGCGGCTGCCCGGGTACGTCACCGACACCGCGCAGGTGTTGAGCGACGCGCAGGAGGCCGAGGTCGCGGCGGCCGTGGAAGAGCTGTACGGCGCCGAACGCGAACGGCTGTGGGTCGTCTATGT
The DNA here is from genome assembly GCF_030010695.1 of Nocardia sp. CC201C. Classification (NCBI taxonomy): domain Bacteria; kingdom Bacillati; phylum Actinomycetota; class Actinomycetes; order Mycobacteriales; family Nocardiaceae; genus Nocardia; species Nocardia sp. CC201C. The sequence continues at coordinate 970 of NZ_JASCXP010000684.1, read as the reverse complement.
ACGCGACTTCGCCGGGATGGACCCCCGGGAGTGGGGTGAGCGCACGGCGGCGGCCTCGAATTTCGGGGATCGGGATGTGCTGCTGTCCGTCGCCGTGGACGACCGCGCCTACGCGTTCACCGGCAGCCTTCCCCAGGATGTCGGCGAGAGCGACCTGGACCGCATGCTCACCGATGACGTGGAACCGAGACTGCGCGCCGGGGACTGGGCCGGGGCCGCGGTGGCGACCGCGCACGGGCTGTCGGCGGCCATGAATCCGCCCGGGACCAACCCGCTGCCGCTGCTGATCGTCGCGGCGGTGGTGGTGCTGCTGGTGGCAGGGCTGTGGTGGTGGTCGCGGTCCCGGCGAGCCGAGCGGGAGTGGCGGGAACTGGAGCGGGTGCGGGAGATCGACCCGACCGACACCGCGGCGCTGACCGCCCTGCCGCTGCCGATCCTGGACACGCGCTCGCGGGAACTGCTCGTGGACATCGACAACGCGATTCGCACCAGCACCGAGGAATTGCGTTTGGCCACCGACGAATTCGGCAACACCACCACCGCGCCCTTCGCCGCCGCGCTGGAGGCCGCGAAACACGCATTGGCCACGGCGTTCTCGATCCGCCAGCAGCTCGACGACGCGATCCCGGAGTCCCCGGATCAGCGCCGCGGCATGCTGGTGGACCTCATCGCCACCTGCGGGCGGGCCGATCGGGAACTCGACGCCAAGGTCGACGAATTCGACGCCATGCGCAATCTGCTCATCAATGCCGGAGACCGGCTGGACGCACTGACCCGGAGCCTGGTGGAGCTGACGGCGCGGATGCCGGGCGCGGAGACCACACTGGACACGCTGGTGCGGGAGCATCCGGCGTCGGTGATCGCGCCCATTCGCGACAATGTGCGCATGGCGCACGAACGAATCGCGTTCGCGGAGCACAATATCGAGCAGGGGCGGGCCGCGGCGGCGCGGCCGGTGGGTGAGCAGGGC
>NZ_JASCXP010000683.1:0-2051 GCF_030010695.1 Nocardia sp. CC201C | reverse complement strand
CTGCGCCACATCCGGCTGCACATCCACGCGCAGGCCGAATTCGATGGCCGTCTCGGCGGTCTTGGGGCCGATGCACGCGACAATGGTGCGCGCGTGCGGCTTACCGGCGATGCCGACCAGGTTCCGCACGGTGGAGGACGAGGTGAACAGCACCGCGTCGAAGCCGCCGGTCTTGATCATCTCGCGGGTCTCCGCGGGCGGCGGCGAAGCGCGCACGGTGCGGTAGGCCGTCACATCGTCGATCTCCCAACCGCGGTCGCGCAACCCCTCGGCGAGGGTCTCGGTGGCGATATCCGCACGCGGCAGCAGCACCCGGTTGACCGGATCGAAAACATCGTCGTAGGGCGGGAAGTCGGCCAGCAGCCCCTCGGAGGACTGCTCCCCCGACGGCACCAGCTCGGGGTTGATGCCGAACGAGCGCACCTTCTCCGCGGTGGCCTCGCCCACGCAGGCGATCTTCACACCGGAGAACGCGCGGGCATCGAGCCCGAACTCGCCGAACTTCTCCCACACCGCGCGCACCGCATTGGTGGAGGTGAACACCACCCACTGGTAGCGCCCGTCCACCAGGCCCTTCACCGCGCGCTCCATCTGCGCGGGCGAGCGCGGCGGCTCCACCGCGATGGTGGGCACCTCCATCGGAATGGCGCCGTGCATGACGAGCTTCTCGCTCATCTCACCGGCCTGCTCCTTGGTGCGCGGCACCAGCACGGTCCAGCCGTACAGCGCCCGCGACTCCCACCACGACATCTTGGAGCGCTTCTCGACCTCCTTGCCGACCGTCACCACGAGCGGGCCGACCAGTTCGGAAGCGGCATTGTTGAGCGTCGCCAGCGTGGCCTCGATGGTGCGCTGCTGGCGGGTGGTGCCGCGCACGGTCACCGCCACCGGCGTCTGCGGCGCGAGCCCGTGCTCCACCAGCGCGCTCGCCGTCTCGGCCAGATGCCCGGAGGTGGCGTGCAGCACCAGCGGACCGGGCGCGGCCGCGACGGCCGCCCAGTCCACCTCGCCGCGCACATCCACCTCGGTGTGGCTGGAGCCCAGGGCGATACCCGCGTACGCGGGCACGGTCGCACCCGACGGCAGGCCGGGCAGCACCTCGAACACCATGTGCGAGCGGGTGATCGAGTTGACCTCCTGGATCACCGAATCGGTGGTCAGCGGATCACCGGAGACCAGGCGCACCACGTCGTGTCCGGCCCGCGCCTCGGAGATCAGGGTCTTGGCCACCTCGGTCGGATCGCCGAGCGCCGGGCGCACGTCGACGGGACGCTCCCCGTCCGGGCCCGCCTCGACCGCGGTGCCGATCAGCGCCAGGACGCCCTTGTCGACATCGGGATCGGTGAACGCCAGCGTCGCCCGCCCGAGCACCTCGCGGGCCCGCACGGTGAGCAGCGCCGGATCACCCGGGCCGGATCCCACGAATAGGATGCGCCCGGGGTGCTTCTTGGCGGCCCGGCTCATGCCCGCACCTCACTGGCGCTCGATACGGTCACGGCCGACGGCCCTGTGCTCATGATTCCTTCGCTGCGCTCAGTCATGGGTTGTTCTCCATCGGGCTGGGATTGCTGTCAACGGCAGCGCCTACCGAGGGGGCGCTGAGCAGGTCGCGCGCCCCCAGCTCCAAGAGCTCACGCGCCAATGAACGGCCCAGCTCAGCGGCATTCGCGAGCGAGCCGACCACAGACGCCCGGATCACGTCCGAGCCGTCGATCGCCGCCGCGCCACCGCGCAGCGACAACTCCTCCACCACCCGGCCGTCATCGTCGAGCGATTCGACGACCTCGGCCAGCGCACCCACCGGAGCGGTGCAACCGGCCTCGAGTTCGGCCAGCAGCGCACGCTCGGCGGCCACCGCGGCACGGGTGCCGGAGTCGTCGAGCGCGGACAGGATGGTCGCGAGTTCGGTGTCCTCGGCGCGACACTCGACCGCCAGCGCACCCTGTGCGGGGGCGGGCAGCATCTGCACCGGTTCCAAGCTTTCGGTGATGACGTCGGTGCGGCCGATGCGGACCAGTCCGGCCCGGGCCACCACCACGGCGTCGAGTTCG
>NZ_JASCXP010000682.1:0-2061 GCF_030010695.1 Nocardia sp. CC201C | reverse complement strand
TACGCGGTTGCGACTGCGCGGGCACGAAGCTCCTCTCTGGGGATGAACGGCTGGGCGATGATCGAGCGCGTCGCGGGCCACCGCAACGGATCGACGAGTCAGGTTACCTGTGTTGCCTCACCGGGCGATCGGCGCGGCGCGGTTCGCTCACCCGCCGGAGTCGGTGCGGGGTCGTCCGAAGCGTGCACTCACCCGTTTCCAGCCCTAGGACGCCTGCAGGATCAGGGGTTTCGCCGGGGGCGACGGCGGGACGCGATCGCGCTGCAGGGCCCACGACGCGATGGCGTGGAACAGCGGTGCGGCCGACTGCCCGCCGCTGCCGTCGGAGCTGCGCACCGGGGCGTCGAGCATCAGGCCGATCACGTAGCGCGGGTTGTCGGCGGGGGCCATCCCGGCGAAGGTGATCCAGTAGCTGGAGGTGGAGTAGCAGCGGCAGCCGGGGTCGATCTGCTGCGCGGTACCGGTCTTCCCGGCCACCTGGTAGCCCTCGACGGCGGCGGGCACCCCGGTGCCCATCTGGACGCCCATGGGATCGCGCTGCACCACGGCCTGGAACATCTCGCGCAGGGTGGCGGCGGTCTCCGGGCTCACCACGCGCACACCCTCGGGCGGTTCCTCCTCGGTGCGGTTGCCGTCCGGGTCGATCTTGGACTTCACGATGCGCGGCGGCACCCGGACACCGTCGTTGGCGATGGCCTGGTACATGGCGGTCATCTGCAGGGTGGTCATCGAAAGGCCCTGGCCGATGGGCAGATTGGCGAAGGTGGAGCCGGACCACTGCTCGCGGGAGGGCACCACGCCCGCGCTCTCGCCGGGCAGGCCGACGCCGGTGCGCTGGCCGAGGCCGAATTTCTGCAGCATGTCGTAGTAGCGGTCCTCGCCGATGCGCTGCGCCAGCATCAGCGTGCCCACATTGGAGGACTTGCCGAAGATGCCGGTGGTGGTGAACGGCATGACGCCGTGCTGCCAGGCGTCGTTGACGGTGACGCCGCCCATGAAGATATTGCCCGGCACCTGCAGCACCTCGTCGGGCGTGGTGAGGCCGTATTCGATGGCCGCGGCGGCGGTGACGATCTTGTTCACCGAACCGGGTTCGTACACCTCCTGTACCGACGGGTTGCCCAGCGAGGAGCTGGACCAGTGCTGCGGTCCCAGGGCCGGATTGAAGGTCGAATCATTGGCCATGGCGAGCACCTGCCCGGTGCGCGCGTCCAGCACCACCGCCGAGGCCGCCTGCGCTCCGGACAGCTCCTTGGCCTGCTGGGTCTGCTGCTGCACGTAGTACTGCAGATCGGAGTCGAGGGTGAGTTCGACGCCGTAGCCGTTGACGGCGGGCTGCCGGTCACGCCAGCTGCCCGGGATGACCGCGCCGTCGGAGCCGCGGTCATAGGTGTGCGAGCCGTCGGTGCCAGCGAGAATCGCGTCCAGGGCCGATTCCAGGCCGATCTGGCCGTGCCCGTCCCAGCCGGTCGCGCCGATCACATTGGCGGCCAGGGAGCCGCCCGGATACTCGCGTAGATCCTGCCGCTCGGTGCCGACCTCCGGGAACTTCAGGCTGATATCGGCCGCCACCCGGGGATCCACGTTCCGCACCAGGTAGACAAACGGCTCGTCGCTGCGCAGCTTCTTCAGCAGATCCTGTTCCGGCGCGGCGGTGCCGAGTTTGTCGTGAATGTATTTCGCGATGGCCTGCATGCGCTGATCCGGCTCGGGTGTGGCCGAATTCTCGTCGTGCGCCTCCTGCAGGTCCTTGCGCACCCGCACCGGCTGGAAGGTCAGCGCCTTGGCATTGACGGTGAAGGCCAGCGATCTGCCGTTGCGGTCCATGATCGGCCCCCGGGTGGCGGCATCGACCTGATGCACCGTCCGCTGACTGGCCGCCTCCGCCGACAGCCGTGGCGCGGACACACTCTGGATCCACAGCAGCTGCAACGCCGCGACCAGCAGCGCCACCAGCATGACGATCCGCCCCACACCGAACCGGAACCGGGTGGACGCGTCCACACCCGGCGCGGGCCGCGGTCTGGACGGCTTGCGCCCGCGCGCGGCCCCCGCCGCGTT
>NZ_JASCXP010000681.1:0-2065 GCF_030010695.1 Nocardia sp. CC201C | reverse complement strand
TTACAACGCCCAGCTGTAGCCGGGGGTGTGACGCCTCGGGCCTGCGGGCGGGTGTAGCGGCACGTCCCTATCCACCGGCCGCCGTCCGCTATTTGACGCAGGTGAACTGCATGACATCGATGAGCCCGGAGCGGAATCGGGCCGCGCAACCGGTCAGATACCGAATGTAGGTGTCATAGGTTTCCTCGCCGCACAGCGCGATGGCCTCCGCGCGGCGTTGCCGCAGCGCCGCGGCCCAGTGGTCCAGGGTCTTGGCGTAATGCGGTTGCAGCGGGTGAATCCGCTCCACCGTGAAATCGGCGGCCTCGGCGAATTCCTTGACGCCGCCGAATGCCGAGCTGGCCGGAAACGGGAGGCACCCGCCCGGGAAGATCTCCTTCCGAATGAACTTCAGGAAATCGACATCGTCGCGGGTGTAGGTGATGCCGTGATCGTGCAGATGTCCCTGTGTGTACATGACGATGGTGTGCAACAGCATTCGACCCTCGTCGGGCAGCGCGGCATAGGCGAAGTCGAAGAAGTCCGCGTAGCGCTCCCGCCGGAAGTGCTCGAACGCGCCGATGCTGACGATCCGGTCTACCCGCTCGTCGAACTCCTCCCATCCCTGCACCCTGACCTCGGCGCGGCGACCCGAGGGCCGCTGGTCGAGCAGCGATTCGACATAGGCGTGCTGGTTGCGACTCAGGGTCAGGCCGATGACGTTCACGTCGTACCGCTCCAACGCCCGCACCATGGTCGATCCCCAACCGCAGCCGATATCGAGCAGTGTCATTCCCGGCCGCAGGTCGAGCTTTCCGAGCGCGAGGTCGATCTTGGCCAGTTGTGCCTGTTCTAGGGAGTAGTCCGGGCGCTCGAAATATCCGCAGCTGTAGGTGCGGGTCGGATCGAGGAACAGGAAGAAGAATTCATCCGAGAGGTCGTAGTGCGATTGGACATCGGCGAAATAGGGCGTGTGTCGACTCATGCGGTACCTCCGAGATTCGTCCACGGGCAGGCGGGATTCGATCAGACATGCGGGGACCGAGCGATATGAGCCGCCGCGGACTGCCGGACGGTAGCGCGGCGGTGCGATTCGGTGCAGGAGTATAGGCACGTCGGGAGGCCGACGACCGCTCGCCGCGCGGGACGCGGGCGGTGAATCCCGCCCGCGTCCCGTGCGCGTCATCGGAGATGTCTACGGTGTCGTCGGCTCCGGATACGGCCAGGTGAAGCCGATCGCATCGCCGACGCGGAGCGCCCGCCAGCGCGGAGCCAGCACATCGAGGCGATCGACGATCCGTTCGAGGGCGGCGCGGTGTGAGTCGTCCAGTTCCGCCTCGGCGGCGGCCCAGGAGGGGCGCCGCGCCGTGGGGTCGTGCCGCCGCGCCCAGTAGACCAGGCACAGCCCGGCGAGTCGCTCGGACAGGTTCATCTCGTTGTCGCCGTCGTGATCGGTGAGGCGCAGCCGGTCCTCGCGCTGGCGCTGTTTGCGGGAATGGCGGCGGGCGGCGCGGGCATCCTGCGCGCCCGTGGACACCGGGCGGAACGCGCCGCCACCGCGGGCGGCGCGACCGAACACCCCAGCGGTCAGGCCGAGCTCACATTCCACCAGGTAGTGCGCCAGATCGTGCGGGACGTCATCGTGATATCCGGGAGCCGGATCGAGTTCGCGGGCACCGTGCGCGGCATCGGTCACCACCGTCGCATAGCGACGCTGGCCGGTGCGTTTGAACATGACCTCCACCCGAACCACGGTAGGACGGGGTCGTGGGCCCGCGCATCCGATTATTCGGCGCGGTCGCGCGCCAGCTCGTCGACGATCTCCCAATCGTTCGGATGGCCCTGCACCGACGGGTCGTAGAGCACGACGAACCAGAACCGCTGCGGGGCCGAGAGCGGGAACGGGCCGACGCTCAGCTCCTCGGAGGTGTAGCGGTCGTCGCTCATCATGCGAACCCAGATGGGTCCGCCCTCCTGGCGGTCGATCCACTTCTGGAAGACCGAGCGGGACGGTTTGGCGGCCATGATGACCGAGAGCAGCGGGAGCGCGTCGAGCTCGTCGACGGTGGAAACGAACCGTAGGGCG
>NZ_JASCXP010000680.1:0-2074 GCF_030010695.1 Nocardia sp. CC201C | reverse complement strand
ACCCCACGCGCCGACACACCGCCCGCTCAACTGCCATGACCTGCACAAACATCCGGTGCTAACCACCAACCGGATACTCGGTTAACACTTCCGGGGCGGGCACATTAAACTGGCCTCCCGCGCCCCTATAGCTCAGTTGGTAGAGCTACGGACTTTTAATCCGCAGGTCCCAGGTTCGAGCCCTGGTGGGGGCACTCGCGTGGCGGCGGGCGTGGAACCGACCTTCCGGTCCGCCGCCACACCCGCGAATTCATGGCAACATCCCGTGTTTTCCCCTAAGGTGAGCCCGATAGGCCTTTTCCCGGGAACCCCAAAAACAGGCGGAACTCATGACTTCCTTCGATGACCTGCTCTCCCAAGTCCCCGTCTCCCAGATCGCCGGGAAGCTCGGCGTGGACGAGGCAACCGCGAACACCGCCATCCAGGCCGCCATCCCCGTGCTACTGGGCGGCTTGCAGGCAAAGGCCAGCAACCCCGAGGCCGCGTCGGCGATCGAAGGGGAGATCGCCAACCAGCCGAGCAACCTGCTCGACGGCGGCGTCGATATCGATCAGGTCGATGTGGCGGGCGGCGACAAGATCGTCGATCAGACCTTCGGCACCGAGAAGAACACCGTCATGAGCGCGCTCGGCGATGTCGGCGGCGCGGGCGGCCAGGATCTGATGGCCAAGCTGATGCCCATGCTCGCCCCCATCGTCCTCGCGTACCTTGGGAAGAAGGTGCTCGGCGGTGCGGGTGGCGGTGCGGCCACCCAGGCCGGCGGCGGCGGGCTCGGCGACATCCTCGGCAGCCTGCTCGGCGGGGCCACCGGCGGCGGCTCGAGCGGCAACGCGGGCGGACTCGGCGGCGCACTGGGCGACGCACTCGGCAAGAACGCGGGCAATGTGCTCGGCAATGTTTTGGGCGGTCTGCTCGGCGGTAAGAAGTGAAAATCGCCGGAAGCTAACGAAATACGGCCCACGGCGATGGAGAACACGTCGTGGGCCGTCATCCATATGACATCGATCACCGCCGCCGCAATGCTGGTCGTATGCGTTTCGCATCACACCTACGGTGCCGTAAGGTATGGGACCGCGGCGGCATGGCCTGCGAGGGAACCACTGGAAGTTCGCACGACACGAAGGGCGTATACATGGCAAGGGATCTGACTCAACTCGAGTTGCTGATGGAGTTGGAGCCGGTTGCCGAGGAGAACGTCAACCGCCACCTCTCCCTGGCCAAGGACTGGCATCCGCACGACTACGTGCCGTGGGACGAGGGCCGCAACTTCGCCGCCATGGGCGGCGAGGACTGGGACCCGTCACAGTCGAAGCTGAACGAGGTCGCCAAGGCGGCGATGATCACCAACCTCCTCACCGAGGACAACCTGCCCTCCTATCACCGCGAAATCGCCGAGAACTTCTCCCAGGACGGCGCCTGGGGCACCTGGGTCGGTCGCTGGACCGCCGAGGAGAACCGGCACGGCATCGTCATGCGGGACTACCTGGTCGTCACCCGCGGTGTGGATCCGGTGGCGCTCGAGGAAGCGCGCATGGTCCACATGACCAACGGCTTCGCCTCCCCCACCGAGGAGGACGCCGGATTCCTGCATTCGGTCGCGTACGTGACCTTCCAGGAACTGGCCACCCGCGTCTCCCACCGCAACACCGGCAAGGTGTGCGACGACCCGATCGCCGACCGCATGCTGCAGCGCATCGCGGCCGACGAGAACCTGCACATGATCTTCTACCGGAACATGTGCGGCGCGGCGCTGGACCTGTCGCCCGATCAGGCGCTCGACGCCATCACCCTGATTCTGGAGAACTTCCAGATGCCGGGCGCGGGCATGCCCAACTTCCGCCGCAACGGCGTGCTCATGGCCAAGCACGGCATCTACGACCTGCGCCAGCACCTGGAAGAGGTGGTCAACCCGGTGCTCAAGAAGTGGAAGATCTTCGAGCGCACCGACTTCACCGCGCGCGGTGAGCAGACCCGCGAACGGCTGGGCCTGTTCCTGGAGAAGCTGTCCAAGGACGTGGAGAAGTTCGAGGAGCAGCGCGACCGCATGCTGGCCCGAGAGGCCGCCAAGCGCGAG
>NZ_JASCXP010000679.1:0-2082 GCF_030010695.1 Nocardia sp. CC201C | reverse complement strand
GGGGGGGGGGGGGGCGGTTTGGGCCCCCCCCCAACGCCGAGCTGGGAAAACAGAAAGTCTGGGGATAGTCGGCCGGGTTGTGGACAACCGGGCCTCCGGACCGCCTACTCAGGCAGCCGCAGGTCGGGTTTCTCCAGCTCTTCGATATTCACGTCCTTGAAGGTGATGACTCGAACATGCTTCACGAAGCGGGCGGGCCGGTACATGTCCCAGACCCACGCATCGGACATCCGCACCTCGAAGTACACCTCGCCGTCCGCGTTCTGCGGCCGCAACTCGACCGAGTTGGCGAGGTAGAAGCGGCGCTCGGTCTCCACCACGTACGAGAACTGGCCGACGATGTCCTTGTACTCGCGGTACAGCGAGAGTTCCATCTCGGTTTCGTACTTCTCGAGATCCTCGGCGCTCATCGGGTGGAAAATCCTCCTTCTCGCCACACTGGCCACACTGGCTTATCAGAACATCATCCCGCATACGCGGTATCGGTAGCCACCCGGCCGGTCTCTCGTACGTTTCGCCACGATCGGCGATGCTCGGAGGTGGGTCCGAGCCGGTTCAGCGCCTCGGTGTGCTCGGTGGTGTTGTAGCCCTTGTGCGCGGCGAAACCGTACCCCGGGAACTGCCCGTCCAATTCCACCATCATGCGGTCGCGGGTGACCTTGGCCAGCACACTCGCCGCCGCGATACAGGCCGCCGAGGCGTCGCCGCCGATCACCGGCAGCGAGGGTACGGGCAGGCCGGGGACCCGGAACCCGTCGGAGAGCACGTACCCGGGCGCGGGATCCAATCCCGCCACCGCGCGCCGCATGCCCTCGATATTCGCCACATGGATGCCGATGGCGTCGATCTCCCAGGCCGGAATCACCACCACCCGCCACGCCAGCGCCACCCGCCGGATGACCGGGAACAGCTCCTCCCGCACCGCTTCGGTGAGTTTCTTGGAGTCGTCGAGTCCGGCCAGCACGGGCAGGGGCTTGGGCGGCAGCAGGCAGGCCGCCACCACCAGCGGTCCGGCGGAGGGGCCGCGCCCGGCCTCGTCCACTCCCGCGACCGGGCCGAGGCCGCTGCGGATCAGCGCCGATTCGAGGGTGCGCAGCCCACCGGCCCGGCGCATCACCACCCGCGGCGGCCAGTCACCGCCCTCCCATCGAATCTTCTTGCCGCCCTGTGCCTTCGCGTTCCTGGTCGCCTTCGCGTTCCTGGTCGATGTCGTCCCGCCACCGGCCCGTGCAGCGGCAGGCTGGCGTCCACCGTCGCGCGCGGCACCCTGGGCCGCGCCATTGCCCGAAGTCCCCACCGGTCGATTATCTCTCCGTGTTCAGTTGGTCTGGGGGTTCTGCGACCGGATCAGTCCGATATGGCTCAGCGGCCAGATCTTGACCACCGCCTTGCCGCGCACATCGTCGATCGGCACGGTGCCGTCCAGTTCGTCGTCCATATGGGCGCGGGAGTCGGCCGACTCGTTGCGGTTGTCGCCCATGACCCACAGGTTGCCCTCCGGCACGGTGACGGGTCCGAATTCCCGCCCCTGGGGATTCTGGCGGCCGTACGGCAGACCGGGCACATACGGGTACAGGTACTGCGCGTACGGCTCGTCCAGCGGCTTGCCGTCCACGATCACCCGGCCCTGGTCGTCACAGCACTGCACGGTCTGCCCGCCGACCGCGATCACGCGCTTGACCAGGTCGTTCTCATCCGGCGGCACCAGGCCGAAGATGGAGAAGAAGTTCTGCACCCCGCGCACCACGGTGTTCTCGGAGCGGATCGACCGATAGTGCTGGTTCCACGAGTCGGTCGGGCCGACGAAGACCACCACGTCACCGGGCTGGGGATCGCTCCAGTAGTAGCTCAGCTTCTGCACGTAGATGCGGTCGCCGGTGCCGTTGCGGCCGTGCAGGGTCGGCTCCATGGACTGCGAGGGAATGACGTAGGGGCGACCGATGAAGGTCACGACCACGGCGGCGATGATGGCCGCGATACCGATGAGCAGCGGCAGTTCCTGCCAGAACGGCCGCTGCTTCTTCTCCTTCTTTCCCTTCCGCGACGACCGGCCCCTGGGCTGTCCGTCGTCGGAGGAAAGGT
>NZ_JASCXP010000678.1:0-2105 GCF_030010695.1 Nocardia sp. CC201C | reverse complement strand
ACCCGGCGGGTAATCGCCTTCGCGGCCCGCACCGGGAATTATCGGGTGCGGTAACTGAAATCTCCTCCAGGAGCCCGCCATGACCGCCTACGCCGTCGCCCACATTCACGACCTGGACCTCAATGCCGACATCGTCGAGTACCTCGAGCGGATCGACGAAACCCTCGCCCCCTTCGGCGGCCGCTTTCTGGTGCACGGCGGCCGTCAGCAGGCCACGGAGGGCCCGGAGGAGGCTTTCATCGTCATCCTCGAATTCCCGGAGTACGACCGGGCCGTGCAGTGGTACAACTCCCCGGCCTACCAGGCGATCCTTCCGCTCCGGCTGAAGAACTCCGTCAGCGTGGCGGTACTCGCCGACGGCTGCCGCGCTGACCACCGCTCCACCGATCTGCTCACCGAGTTAGGTCTTCGCTGACCCGTCCGGCCGCACATCGACCGCCCGCGCGGCGTGCATGCCCGCGCGGCGGCCGGAGAAGACGCAGTCCGCGATCGACAGTCCGCTGACGTAGCCGTTCGAGCAGACGCCGACGGCGGCGCGGCCCGCGGCGAACAGCCCCGGGACGGGTGCGCCGGTGTCGGTGAGCACCGCGCCGGTGGATTCGTCGACGCGGACGCCGCCCAGGGTGAGCATCGGCGTCGGATAGGTGAGCGCCGCACGGATCGAGATGTCCAGCAGTGTGAACGGCCCCCGCTGGATCGGGCGGCGGATATCGGCAGGCTTGCCCATCGGATCGGGGCGGTCGGCGGCGATGGCGGCATTGTGCGCGTCCACGGTGCGCCGCAGCCCAGTCGGGTCGATACCGGCCCGCGCGGCGATCTCCTCGAGCGAACCGCCGGTGATCCGGCCGAACCGCAGCAGTCGTTCGGCCTGCATGCGCTGGAACCACACCGACTGCGTGGCGAGCTGCCCGCGGGCCTCGGCGAGCAGGTCGGCGTCGAGCACCAGCCACGCCCGCTGGCCGGGCCGGGTGACGATGGCACCGCCGAGCGCCGCGCCGTAGCGGGACTCGTCGATCATGCGTTCACCGTTGACGTCCACCGCGAGCGCGCTGAAGAAGGCGCTGGACGGCGCGATGAACCGCCAGGTCGAGATGGTGCCCATCTTGTCGGTGGCGGCACCGAGTTCCTGCGCCATGCGGATGCCGCTGCCGTCGTCGGCCGCCGTGCCCAGTGGCAGACCGGAGGCCCAGGGATACTCGGGTGCGTGCCGTCGTACCATCTCGCCGTCGGCGATGAAACCACCGGTGGCCATGATGACGGCGGAATCGGCGCGCAGCCGCGTCACGGTGCCGTAGCGCTGTTCGATGCGGTCGAGACGGCGCTGCACCATGCGTCGCAAACCCGGGTGGTACACACCGGGTTTCGCCGAGATCCGCGCCAGCGCCGCGAACTGCCGCCGCACCGCGCGGGGTGCGTGCGCGAGCGTCACGGCCTCCACACCGACGACGCGCCCGTCCTCCTCGACGAATCGCGTTGCCCTGGTGGCGGTTCGCACGTCCACGCCATGTGCCGCGGCCGACGCGGCCAGCGGCGCGAACACCTTCTTGCCCGAGACGCCCGGCCCGTGGGCGCGATGCCCGCGCTGCGCCGGAGCGGCCAATTCCCGGAAACCACCGGCGATTTCGCTGCCCGAGTAGTACAGGTAGTGGTTGTCGGTCGGATACGAGGTCTTGTACGGGCACAGTGACGCCTCGAAGGGCACACCGTGCTCGGTCAGCCAGTCGATCATCGCCGGTGACTCCTCGCAGAACCGGCGCAGCGTCGCCTCGCCCACCGCGTCGCCGACCTCGGCACGCAGGTACGCGTACATGGCATCGACGTCATCGACGACCCCGGCCGCCCGCTGCACCCACGTCCCGCCCCCGGCGTAGATGATGCCCCCGGACAGCGCGGTCGCACCCCCACCAGCGAACCGATCGATCGCCAACACCCCCGCCCCGGCCTCCCGCGCCGCGAGCGCCGCCGCGACCCCCGCCCCGCCGTACCCGACGACCAGCACGTCCGCCGCCTCGTCCCAGGTCCGCACCATTGCTGTCACCCTCCCACGCCGGTCCCCCGGCCGCTCGGAACACGTGGGGCAGACTATAACGCGTTCTAGTTTGGGG
>NZ_JASCXP010000677.1:0-2110 GCF_030010695.1 Nocardia sp. CC201C | reverse complement strand
CGGTGTCGATCGCGCCGTTCAGCCCGGTCTCCAGGCCCGCGCCGAGCTGACCACCGAGGTCGGCGGCCGCGCCGACAGCTCCGCCGAGTCCCGCGCCCAGCTGGCCGCCCGCGTTCACGAGTCCGCCCAGTCCGGCGTCGACCCCCGCACCCACCTGGGTAGCGGCGTCGACCGCGCCCTGGAGTCCCGCGCCGAGTCCCGCACTCACGTCCGCACCGGTCTCCAGTGCGCCACCCAGCGCCGTGGAGAGTCCGGCGGCGACATCGGCCACCGCACCCAGGCCCGCGTCCAGGCCCAGGTCGACGCCGGTTTCGGCCTGGCCGCCGAGATTCACCTCGGCCGCGGTGGCGGCGGTGGCGGTGGCCGCGACTCCGGTCGTCCCCGCCGCGACCGTGCCGACCGACGCCCCGCCGTTCACCGCGCCATTGACCGCACCGGCGGCCGCGGTCTCCAGACCGCCCGCGGCGACAATGGCCGACAAGGCCGAACCGCCCGCCACCAGCGCCGACTCGGCGACCATGGGGGCGACGGCGGCGATATCCTCCGGCGTCACCGCCGCCAGCCCGGCGTCCACCAGCGCCTGTCCGGGATTGGCGCAGTAGGCGGCGGCAGCCTCGCTGTCCCGCAGCAGGCTGAGGATGAACTCGAGAATCGCATTGGGACTCATGGCAAATCGCCTCCTTCGGCGGACCCCTGCGGTCCGCGGTTGTCGAATTGCCTTTCACGCTAGGAAGCTCACGCGTTACTCCGGAACGGGGTGAACTCCCCTGTTGCCAGACCCCGAACCGTTGGGGGCGGGGTGGGGATTAGGGGAATTTCCCCGTACCTACCCCGCGCGCGGTAACGACGAACCCCCAGCAACCGACAGCTCACATGTGGCTCGCAAGCCACAACCCAAGCCTTAGTACATATCGGACTGATCGACTTTCGAAACGGCACACCGGGCAGGGTGTGTTTGTAGAACAGGGGTTCTCGAATGAGTCAGGGTCAGGCGCTCGGCATTACGGTCGGGTCGCTGCACACAGTCGCCGTGACGACTTCGGGGGGACGACGCGAACTACACGCCTGTCCGAGCCTGCTCGGCTCGGCGGCGGAGGTCACGGAGAGCATTCTGGCCCGGGTCGGGGATCCCGTGGACATGCGCATCGGAGACGGAACCGCTGTTCGCGCGGCGGATCTCGTGGCGGCGGCGGTGGCGCGCGCGGTGCACGACACCGGCTCCGCCGCGGCCACGGTCGCCTGCTATCCGGCCTGGTGGACGCAGCACACCGTGGAGGTGCAGCGGTCCGCGCTGGATGCCGCCGGACTGGACGGCGTCGCACTGGTGCCGGAACCGACCGCGGCCATGCGATGGCTGCGCGAGGTACACGGAACCGAGCACGACGGCGCGATGGCCGTCTATGATCTCGGCGCGACCGGTTTGACGATTTCAGTGGTACGTACCGGGCCGCTGTCGGGTCTGCTCGGAGAACCGGTGCACTCGACCATGGTGGCGGGTACGGAATTCGATCTCCTGGCCATGCGTTACGTTCTGGCTAATGCGGTGGGGCAAAACGATTTCGATCCGTTCGACCCGATCGTCGAACAAGAATTGGCCGCACTGCGCGGTCGCTGCAGAATTGCGAAGGAAGAGCTTTCCAAAAAGACGGCGGCGGTGGTACCGGTCCGGCTGCCCGCCTTCGGCATGGACGTGCGGCTGGTGCGCGACGAGCTGGAGGAGCTGCTGCGCGGCCCCCTGCTCGGATCCATGGACCTGCTGCGCGAGGCGGTGCGGCGTGCCGGACTGCGGGTCGCCGAACTGGACGGCGTCCTGCTCACCGGCGGTGGCGCGGCCATTCCGCTGGTGACCGAACTGCTCTCCACCGAATTCGGCATCCCGGTGGCCGCGGCCGCCGACCCGGCGCACATCAGCGCCCACGGCGCTGCCCTGCTGGCCGCCGATCTGCTCACCGACACCACCGCGACCGAACCCCACCCGGCCCTCGTCGCGCCCACCGCACCGGTTCGCCGCGCCGCCCCACCGGGGGGCGGCGGCGGTACCACCCCCCAACCCCCCCCCCCCCACACGGGGGGGGGCCGCGCTCGAGGCAGCGGCCCAGTTCGGCGAGGG
>NZ_JASCXP010000676.1:0-2110 GCF_030010695.1 Nocardia sp. CC201C | reverse complement strand
CCGGCAAGATCATGCGCCGGCTGCTGCGCGATGTCGCCGAGGGCCGCGAACTCGGCGACACCTCCACCCTGGTCGACCCGAACGTCTTCGAGGCCATCCGGGCCCGCCGGGCCTGATACCGCCCGCGGCGCGCGAACAGCCCTGTGACCTGCACAGTCACAGGGCCGTTTCACTCCGAGTCGGAACATTTCCGGCAAACCATTAGAATCCCGTAAAGGTGTGCCGGGAAGTCTGGTCGGCATGCGGCATGTGGCCGATCGCTCCCGGATGGGTTTCGCACGCCGCTGTTCTGTCGAACCGGCTGAAAGGTGCCCGAGTGATCACCCAGGTCCGCTCCGAGCTCTCCCGCTATCTACGGACCGAAACATTCGGTGGCGCACTGCTCCTCATCGCCGCCGCGGCCGCCCTGATCTGGGTCAACTCACCGTGGGGCGACAGCTATACGACCATGGTCGACACCCGGCTGGCGATTCCGCCGCTACATCTGGACCTCACCCTGGCCGACTGGACCAAGGACGGTCTGCTCGCCATCTTCTTCTTCGTCGCCGGGCTGGAGCTCAAACGTGAGCTGGTGGTCGGCGAACTCGCCGACCGCAAGAGCGCGTCCCTGCCGATCATCGCGGCGTTCGGCGGCGTGCTGCTGCCCGCGCTCATCGCCGTCGCGGTCGGCTGGGGCGTGGAGGGCATGGACCGCGGCTGGGCCATTCCGGTGGCCACCGATATCGCCTTCGCACTGGGTGTGCTGGCCCTCACCGGTTCCCGGATTCCGGCCGCCGCGCGCGTCTTCCTGCTCAGCCTGGCCGTGGTGGACGATCTGATCGCCATCATCCTGATCGCCGTGCTGTTCACCACCACGGTGAAGATGCTGTGGCTGCTGGCCGCCATCCTGTGTTTCGCGATCTGGTGGGTGGGTCAGAAGTACCGGGTGAGCACGCCGCTCCTGTACGTGCCGGTGGCGCTGGTGGCCTGGTACGCCCTGCACGAGGCGGGCATCCACCCGACGCTGGCGGGCGTGGCGCTGGGTCTGTTGACGCGGGTCCGGCCGGATCCGGACGAGGACGAGCACTGCGTGCCCGCGGCCAACCTCGAGCACTTCTTCCAGCCCATCTCCGCGGCCTTCTGCGTGCCGGTGTTCGCGCTGTTCGCCTCCGGCGTCACGCTGAACGCCGACGTGTTCTCGGAGATCTTCACCAACCGCCTGGGGCTGGCCATCGTGCTCGGTCTGCTGGTGGGCAAGACCGTGGGCATCTTCGGATTCGCCTGGGCCGCAATCCGGTTCGGACTGGCCAAGAAGCCCACCGATCTCGCCTATCGGGATATGTTCGCCCTGTCGGTCCTCGGAGCCATCGGCTTCACCGTTAGCCTCTTGGTGGCGGAACTCGCACTCGCGGATGTCGGCGACGGCTCCGCGGCGGAACTCGCGAAGGCGGCCGTGTTGCTCACGTCGTTGGCGGCTTCCCTGGTGGGTTCGGCGCTACTGTTGCGTCGTGGCCGTGCTCACCAGGCGGCGCGAGACGAGCGGGCACTGCAGGAACAAGAGAGTGACTGACCGGGCGGTACCGGGACGGGTCGACTGACACGGAGAAGGGTCGAGCAATTGAGCTTCACACAGGGCGGCAACGGTCAGGAAGGGCGTCATGCCCGTACCCTCACCTCGATTCCACTGTCCGAGG
This sequence comes from Nocardia sp. CC201C, assembly GCF_030010695.1. NCBI lineage: Bacteria > Bacillati > Actinomycetota > Actinomycetes > Mycobacteriales > Nocardiaceae > Nocardia > Nocardia sp. CC201C. The sequence continues at coordinate 437 of NZ_JASCXP010000676.1, read as the reverse complement.
TCGATGCTCGCTCCGAAAGCATCGGCGGACTGGTTCGTGATGCCACCGAGCAGATGTCGACGCTGGTGCGGGCCGAGGTGGAGCTCGCCAAGGCCGAGGTCACCGGGGAGATCAAGAAGGGCCTGCAGGGCAGCGTCTACTTCATCGTCGCGCTGACCATCCTGCTGTTCAGCTCGTTCTTTTTCTTCTTCTTCCTGGCCGAGCTGCTGGATATGTGGATGTGGCGCTGGCTGGCGTTCCTCCTCGTCTTCCTGCTGATGGTGGTGGCCGTGGCGGCCTTCGGCGGCCTGGGCTATCTCAAGGTGCGCAAGCTGCGCGCCCCCGAGAAGACCATCGAGTCGCTCAAGGAGGCGAAGACCGTGCTGCCCAGCGGTTTCGGCGCGCCCGGGGCGCACGAGGCCGCGCCGGGCGCGCTCGTCAAATTCCGAGCGTAGGGC
>NZ_JASCXP010000675.1:0-2114 GCF_030010695.1 Nocardia sp. CC201C | reverse complement strand
GTTGCTGCCGGCCACCCGCCACCCGCGCGTGCTCGACTAACTCGGCCGCTTCTTCGCGCTGGCCCGCGCCGGGCTCACGAACTGGTTCCGCACCCAGCCCGGCACCGGCGATCCGGAAGCCACCGCCGCCGTGGTGCTGGCGCTGCTCGACGGCCTGGTGCTGCACCGCCTGATCGACCCCACGCTGGCCGCCGTGGATCTGACGGGTCCGCTGCTGCGCGCCGCGGGACTCACCGACGACGAGGGGACTTCCCATGTCCGACAACACGACAGCGCACCCGACGACTGATGCTCGGCGCGGCGGCATCCGTCTGCGCGGGGTCGGCAAGACCTACGGCAGCGGCGAGGCCGCCGTACACGCCCTGACCGATGTCGACCTCGACATCGCACCCGGCGAACTGGTGGCGGTGCTCGGGGCCAGCGGCTCCGGCAAGACCACGCTGCTCAATATCGCGGGCGGTATCGAAACCGCCGATACCGGAACCATCGAGGTTGCCGGACAGGACATCTCGCGACGCCACCCCGCCTCGCTGGGCGAATTCCGCCGCGACCACATCGGATTCGTATTCCAGTTCTTCAACCTCATCCCGAGCCTCACCGCCCGCGAGAACGTCGAAGTCATCATCGAACTGACCGGACGCGGCGACCGCCGTGCGGTTCCGGATCTGCTGGCGTCGGTCGGACTGGGCGAGCGCGCCGACCACTTCCCGGCGCAGCTGTCGGGCGGACAGCAGCAGCGGGTGTCGGTCGCCCGCGCCCTGGCCACCGATCCGGACCTGCTGCTGGCCGACGAGCCTACGGGCGCACTGGATGTCGCCACCGGCCGCGAGGTGCTGGCGGTCCTACAGCAGACCGGCCGAGCGGGCCGCGGCGTGGTCATGGTGACGCACAACGAGGCCGCCGCCGCCATCGCGGACCGGATCGTGCGCATGCGGGACGGGCGGGTGGTCGCCAGCGACCCCAATCCCGAGCCCGCCGACGCCGCGACGATTCGGTGGTGACCGCTCATGCTGCGACATCCGGTGCTGTTCAAAAAGATTCGTCGCGAGTTGCGGCGGCGGCCCGCGCAGGTCGTCGCCATCGCCGTCACGGTGCTGCTGGGCGTGCTGCTGTTCATCGCCAGCTACGACTCGTTCCGCAACCTGGAAACCTCCTACAACCACACCTACGACCGGCTGCACCTGGCCGATTACACCGCCAGCGGGGGTGATCCGGAGGCGCTGGCGGCGGCCGTGCGCGGCCTGGACGGCGTCGACCGGGTGATGGTCCGCACCCAGGCCGACGTGCCGTTCACCATCGGCGACACCAAACTGCTCGGCCGCGTCACCGGCTTGGCCGCACCCGGCGCACCGGCGGTCGACGAGATCGACCTGACCAGCGGCGCCCTGCCGAACCCCGAGCGCCCCGAGGTGGTCATCGAACACCACGCCGCCGACACCTTCGGGCTCGCTGCGGGCGACAGCTTCCGGATCTTCGACGGCGACTCCTGGCAGTCGGTCACCGTCAGCGGAGTCGCCCGCTCGGCGGAATACCTGTGGCCCGCGCGCAGCCGCCAGGAGGTGCTGGCCGATCCGCACTCGTTCGCCGTCGCCTTCGCACCGCAATCCCGGGCCCTTGCCCTGACCGGACAGCCGGGCCCGAACCAGGTCCTGGTGGAGATGTCGGACTCCGCGACCGAGGCCGAGCGGGACCGGGTCACCGCCGCACTGCGTGCGGCCGGGGCCACGGCGATCGAACCGCAATCCGAGCAGCCCTCCAATGCCGCTCTGCGCGAAGATCTTTCCGGCTTCTCCAGCATCGCCGTCGGCTTTCCCGCGCTGTTCCTGACCGCCGCCGCCATCGCGGAGTACATCCTCGTCACCCGGCTGGTGCAGACCGAGCGCCCGATCATCGGCACCATGCTGGCCATGGGCGCGCGGCGGCGCACCGTCGTCGGCCACTACGTCACCTACGGCGTCGCCATCACGGTCGCGGGCGCGGTGCTCGGCCTGCTCGGCGGATTCGTGGCCACCTCGGCGGTGACCTCGGCCTACACCTCCACCATCGGCATTCCGGACACCGTGGTCGAGCACCGGATCGGCACGGCCGCCATCGGATTGGCGCTGGGGTTGCTG
>NZ_JASCXP010000674.1:0-2119 GCF_030010695.1 Nocardia sp. CC201C | reverse complement strand
CCCTGCGGCAGAGCACCGATCCGCAGACCCAGCAGCTGGCCATGCTGTCCATGGATTGCGGCAAGCCGGATCCGCTGGCCGGTAACGACGATCCGAACCTGCCGCTGGTCACGTGCAGCACCGACGGTCAGCTCGTCTACACGCTCGGCCCGAGCCGCCTGGACGGCCAGGAGATCAAGGACGCCTCCGCGGTGCTGGATCCGCAGCAGTCCCGCTGGGTGGTCAACGTCGACTTCAAGTCCGGCGGCTCCGACACCTGGGGCAAGCTGACCAACGAGTTCTACCAGCAGCAGCTGGCCTTCACCCTCGATACGCAGGTCGTGAGCGCCCCGGTGGTGCAGGCCGCCAACCAGTTCGGCGGCAACACCCAGATCTCCGGCAACTTCACCGGCGAGTCCGCCAAGGAGCTGGCCAACCAGCTGAAGTACGGTTCGCTGCCGCTGTCGTTCACCACCTCCGAGGCCGAATCCGTCTCGGCCACGCTGGGTCTGTACTCGCTCAAGGCAAGTCTGATCGCGGGTGCGATCGGCATGGTGCTGGTGCTGCTGTACTGCCTGCTCGTCTATCGACTGCTCGGTCTGCTGGCGGGGTTCTCGCTGCTCATGGCCGGTGCGGCCGTCTACGGCCTGATCGTGCTGCTGGGCCGGTGGATCGGCTTCACCCTCGATCTGGCCGGTATCGCCGGTCTGATCATCGGCATCGGTCTGACCGCCGACTCCTTCGTGGTGTTCTTCGAACGCATCAAGGACGAGATGCGCGAGGGCCGCACCTTCCGCTCGGCGGTGCCGCGCGGCTGGCAGCGCGCCCAGCGCACCAACCTCTCCGGTAAGACGGTCAGCCTCATCGCCTCCGTCGTGCTGTACATCCTGGCCGCCGGTCAGGTGAAGGGCTTCGCGTTCACCCTCGGTGTCACCACCGTGCTGGACGTGATCGTGCTGTACCTGGTGACCGCGCCGCTGATGATGATGGCGTCCAGGTCACCGTTCTGGGCCAAGCCCTCGGTCAACGGTCTCGGCGTGGTGTCGCAGATCGCCCGGGAGCGCAAGGCCGCCGCTGCCGCCGTCGCGGCCAGGGAGGCGTGAGGATGAGCAACTCGGTGATGGACTCCGACATCGACTACGTGGAACCGACCGACGCGCCGCGTCACGGATTCTTCGAACGGCTCTACACCGGCACCGGCGGATTCGAGATCGTCGGCCGCCGGAAGTTCTTCTACGCGCTGAGCGCTGCCTTCGTGCTCATCTCGCTGCTGAGCATCGCGGTGCGCGGCTTCACCCTCGGCATCGACTTCGCCGGTGGTTCGCGCATCCAGCTGCCCGCCGAGGGGACCAGCGTGGAGCAGGTGGAGCAGGTGTACCGCGACACCCTCGGCCACGATCCGGTGGTCGTGCAGCAGGTGGGCTCCGGGGCGACCTCCACCATCCAGCTGCGGTCCGACACGCTGGACACCGCCGACTCCGCGCGGCTGCAGAACGCGCTGTTCGAGGCGTTCCAGCCGAAGGACACCTCGGGCAATCCCAGTCCGGCGGCCATCAGCATCGCCGAGATCAGTGAGACCTGGGGTGGTCAGGTCACCCGGCAGGCGGTGATCGCGCTGCTGGTATTCGTGGCCCTGACCATGATCTATATCGCGATCCGCTTCGAACGCGATATGTCCGTCGCGGCCATCACCTCGCTGTTCTTCAACCTCATCGTGACCGCGGGCATCTACTCGCTGGTCGGTTTCGAGGTGACCCCGGCGGCGGTGATCGGTCTGCTCACCATTCTGGGCTTCGTGCTCTACGACAATGTCGTCGTCTTCGACAAGGTCGAGGAGAACACCCGCGGCGTTCTGCATCTGACCCGGCGCACCTATGCCGAACAGGCCAACCTGGCGGCCAACCAGACGCTCATGCGCTCGATCTCCACCACCGTCATCGGCATTCTGCCGATCATCGGCCTGCTGGTGATCGCGGTGTGGATGCTCGGCGTCGGCACCCTCAAGGATCTCGCGCTGGTGCAGCTGGTCGGCATGATCGTCGGCACCTACTCGTCGATCTTCTTCGCGGTGCCGCTGCTGGTGAGCATCAAGGAACGCTTCGGGCCGGTGGCCGCGCACACCAGGAAGGTGCTCGCCAAG
>NZ_JASCXP010000673.1:0-2125 GCF_030010695.1 Nocardia sp. CC201C | reverse complement strand
CGGCGGCCGAGACCGCTCCCCTTCCCGAACTCGCCGACGTGGTGGCGCAGGCCGCGGCCGCCATCGGTTTCGACGACCTGACCGAGGCGGCCCGCGCGGCGAGCGGAACACCCGGCGATCCGGTGGCCCTGTTCCACTTCGCCGTCGGCTGCAAGGAACGCGGAATCGCCTTCTGCGCGATTCCGGCGCTGCGGGCCGCACTTCGCCTGGCGCCCGGCCAGCTCGCCATCCTGGGCAGCCTGTCCGATGCTCTGGAACGCGAGTACCGCCACGGGGAGGCGGCGGCGCTGCTGGCCGAACACGATGCGGTGCTCAGCGCGTGGCCGCACCGCTATCTGCTGGTGTTCAATGCGGTCCTGGCCGACGATCTGCCGCTGGCGCGCGAGCAGTTCGCGCGTCTGCCCGCACCCGAGGACCGGGACTGGTGGCCCGCCTACGATCGGCTGCGAAATATGCTGCGGCGCGCGGAGATGGCGGCGACGGCCGGTCCGCTGGATGGGCAGGACCTGCGCGGCTGGCATTTCGTCATCACCGGCGGCTATCTGGCGACCATGTCGCCCTTCGGTTTCGCCGCCGGAATGACCGGCCGGTGGGCGTACACCCAGGACAGCCACGGCCAGTGTCGGCAGACCCTCGATCGGGTGGCGCTGATGCTCGCGGCGGCCGAGCGCCGTCCGCGCACGGTCTCACTGCTCCCCGGCCGCAGCGACCGCATCCTGGGCCTAGCGGCGGCCGAACTGCTCGGCCTCCCGGCGCTGCCGTACACCCCGGACGCCACCGACACCCTTGTCGTCGCCTACGACCTGCGCGAGCTGGACGATGACCTGGAGCCGACGCTGCGGGACCGCGCCGACGGCCGCATCCTGTTCGAGCACGCCTCCTGCTGGACCTCCCCGCCCGCGCTGAGCGCGGATATCACCGGTCTGCTGGGTCAGCACGTGGTGCCGCCGTGGGAGGCACGGCTGCGCTTCACTCCCGACGGCGTCCGTGACGACGTACCCGCCGACGACCGCCCGGAAGCGGAGATCGCCGCCGATATCGTCGCCGCCGACGGCACCCCCGACCCCGGCGACGGCGACACCCCCGCCGATCCGGACACCGCCCTGACCGCCTTCGTCACCACCACCCGCCCCGCCTGGCTCACCGGTCCCCGCTTCGCCGTCGACTCCCCCGGCCCCGTCCGCAGCAACCACTTCGGCTGAAACCGCGAGGGGGAACTGGTGGCGGCATCGCCCGAGAGCGCCCCGCCACGAGTTCCCCCTCGCACGGTCGACGGCGTGGGGTACGGCGGCGAGGGGTGGGGTTGCGATGGTCATGGGCGGGGTCGGTGGAAGCGGCGGCGGGTGGTGCGGTGGATGAGGTGGGCCACGGTGCGGCCGCTGGCTCCGGAGACGCCGCCGCCGGGGTGGGTGGACGCGCCGGTGAGGTAGAGGCCGGGGGCGCCGGGGACGCGGTGGGCGGCGAGTTCGGGGAGCGGGCGCCAGGCGAACATCTGGTCCAGGGACATCTCCACGTGCATGACGTTGCCGCCGCGCAGGCCCAGCTCCCGTTCCAGGTCGGCGGGGGTCTGTACGTGGCGACGCAGCACGGTGTCCGCGAAACCCGGTGCGTGCGCCTCGACCTCGGCGATGATGCGGTCGGCCTCACGGTCGGCGTGCGCGCTCCAGTCGCTGCCGTCGGCGAGCGCGTAGGGATGCCACTGCGCCCACAGCGAGAGCTGGTGTTCCCCGGCGGCCGCGATGCTCGGATCGAGGGCGCTGAAACTCATGGCCAGCACCACCGGGCGCGGCGGTAGGTCGCCCGCGAGCGCGGCCCCGTGGGCGCGGCGCAGGTGGCGGCGGTCGGTGGTCAGCAGTTGCAGGCCGGTCGCGGATTCGGCGGTGTCCGCGCCCGGATAGCGGGGCAGGTCGCTGGTGGCGGCACGCACCACCATGCCGATGCCGGGGCCGACCCGAATGCGGCGCCGCCAGTCGGCCAGCAGGGCGGCGTCGAAACCGCCCTGCTCCAACAGGTCCAGGGTGGTGAGGATGTGCGCACCCGCGACCACCGTGTCGGCGCGCAGTTCGCGTCCGCCCGCCGTGCGCACCGACCAGCCGCTGCCGTTGCGGGTGAGGGCGGTGACCGC
>NZ_JASCXP010000672.1:0-2131 GCF_030010695.1 Nocardia sp. CC201C | reverse complement strand
CGCGGCGAGCGGCGGGTGGGCGCGGCGACGCGCATCGAGGTGGTCACCTCCGGGCTGCTGGTACGCCGGTTGCAGGGGGATCCCGAGCTGTCCGGGGTGGACGCGGTGGTTCTCGACGAATGCCACGAACGCCATCTCGACGCCGATCTGCTGCTGGCGCTGCTGCTCGACGCGCGGGCCGGACTGCGCCCGGACCTGCGGGTGCTGGCCACCTCCGCCACGGTGGCCGCGGACCGGCTGGCCGCGCTGCTAGGCGAGGACGAGACCGCGGCCCCGGTGCTGGAGGTGCGCGGGCGGACCTATCCGGTGGATGTCGCTTATGTCCCGCCGCTGCCCCGCGAGCGCACCGAGGCGCAGGTCGCCCGGGTCACCCGGACGGCGCTGGCCGCCGCCGACGGCGATGTGCTGGTCTTCCTGCCGGGCGCGGCGGAGATTCGCCGCACCGCCGACCTGCTGTCCGGTGTGGACGCCGATATCGTCCCGCTGCACGGCCGTCTCGCCGCCGCCGCACAGGACACGGCCCTGCGCCCCGGCACCCGGCGGCGGATCGTCCTGTCCACCGCGGTGGCCGAATCCAGTCTCACCGTGCCCGGGGTGCGCGCGGTCGTCGATTCCGGGCTGGCGCGCGTCCCCCGCGTCGACCACCGGCGCGGACTGTCCGGCCTGGCCACCGTCCGGGTCTCGGCGGCGGTGGCCGATCAGCGCGCGGGCCGCGCCGGCCGCGAAGCACCCGGGTGGGCCTGGCGCTGCTGGCCGGAATTCGAGCACACCACCCTGCCCGCCTTTCCGGAGCCGGAGATCCGCACCGCCGATCTGACCCGGCTCGCCCTGGAACTGGCGTCCTGGGGGATTCCGGACGGCCACGGCCTGGCCTGGTGGGACGCCCCGCCGCCGGGCGGCCTGTCCGCCGGACGGGAGGTGCTGCGCGCTCTCGGCGCGGTGGACGCCGACGGTGCCATCACCGCGCGCGGCCGCCGCATGGCCACCGTGGGCCTGCACCCCCGCCTGGCCCGCGCCCTCCTCGACGGCGCCGCCCTCGTCGGCCCCCGCCACGCCGCCGAGGTGGTGGCCCTGCTCGACGACGACACCCTCGCCACCGCCACCGATCTCGCCGCCGCCCTGCGCACCCTGCGCCGCGACCGCCCCACCCGCTGGCAGCGCGAAGTGCACCGCCTCACCCGCCTGCTCGACCACCCCGGCACCCCGACCGACGAGCCCACCTCCCATTCGTCCACCATCGGGACCTCCACCGAACCACCCTCTCCCACAGCGATATCCGACCACGCGAAGGAAGAAACATCGCCCTCGACCGCGCACGAGCCCGCGGCGGACCCGCAAGCACACATGACCCCCGACCTCGCGAGGACAACGGACCAGCGAGAGGACCGGGCGGGCGACCGCGCGAAGACGGTGGCCGATCGCGCGAAGACCGGTGACACACGAGCGTCAAGGCCGCACGGCCACGTGACAACAGCAGATACGCAAGCGCATACGGCAGGCGGTCCCACGAAATCAGCCGACCGGCAGGCTCGAACGGTGGCCGATCGCACGAAAACGGCTGACACACATGCTCGCACGGCGGGCGATCGCGCCAGAGCAGCGGACAGACACGCCGATACGGCGAGCGATCCCGCGAAAGCAGCGGACAGACACGCCGATACGGCGGGAGATCCCGCGAAGACGCCGGATACGCGAGCGCGTGCGGTGGACGATCCGGCGGTGGTGGTGGCGCTCGCGCATCCGGAGCGGCTGGCGCGGCGGCGGAGTGCCGGGTCGGCGACCTATCTGACCGCGGGCGGCACCGCCATGGTGCTGCCGCCAGGGTCGGGGCTGGGGGACGGCGAGTGGCTGGCCGTGGCGGTGGCGACGCGCGATCCGGGCCGGGCGGAGGGGCGAATTCGGTTGGCCGCCACGGCCGATGCCGAACTCGCGGGGCAGGCCGCGCCCGCGCTGCTGGCTACCGCGGACGAGGTGGACTGGGTCGACGGGGAGGTGGTGGCGCGGCGGGTCGAGCGGCTCGGCGCGATCACGCTGTCGGCGCGACCGCTGCGCGATCCCGATCCGGCGCTGCTGGCGGCGGCGCGGCGGCGCGGGGTGCGGGGGCCCGGGGGGGGGCGGCTGCGCGGGGGTG
>NZ_JASCXP010000671.1:0-2159 GCF_030010695.1 Nocardia sp. CC201C | reverse complement strand
CCCGGTGTGCCTGCGGCGTATGCCTACTGCCCCGGGTCGAACGAGCGCTTCTCCACGATGACCAGCCAGTTGCCGGAATTGTCGCGGATCACCGCCTCCACGCCGTACGGGCGTTCGGCGGGCGGCTGCACGAATTCCACCCCCTTGGCGGTGAGTTCGTCGAAGGTCTTCTGGCAGTCGTCGGTGGCCAGGCCGAGGGCCCCGTGGCTGCCCTTGGCGAGGGCACGGCGGGTGGCCTCGGCCAGGTCGTCGTCCAGCGGCGGGCCGGGCAGCATCAGGGTGACCTCGAGTTCCGGATGATCCGGGTGGGCGACGGTCACCCAGCGGAATCCGTTGTCGCCCATGGTCACGTCGGCGGTTTCGACGAAGCCCAGCTTGTCGATGTACCACTGTTTGGCGGCGGTCTGGTCCAGGACGTACACGGTGGCGAGCGAGACGTGCGTGATTGTGGTCATGCACTCAGGCTATGGAGTCGGCGGCCCGCGCGGCTTCTCCGAAATTGCTCAGCTCGGGGAATCGCTCAGCTCGTGCCTGTCGCTAGTCGGGCAGCCGCCGATCCGACAACCCGTGGATGAACACGAAGCAGCCCGGAATGCGCGGCGTGCCCTCGGCCGCGAATTTGGCCTGGTAGTCCGAGGGCGACATGCCCACCAGTTCGGTGAACTTGCGGCTGAAAGAGCCCAGCGAGGAGTAGCCCACCAGCATGCACGCCTCGGTCACCGTGACATTGGTGGCGCGCAACAGGTCCTGCGCGCGCTCGATGCGGCGTTCGGCCAGATAGACGGCGGGCGTCTTGCCGTAGGTGGCCGCGAAACTGCGCAGGAAGTGGTACTTGGAGACCCCCGCCGCGGCCGCCAGACCGTCCAAGTCCAGCGGCTCGGCGTAATTCCGGTCCGCCAGATCCCGCGCCCGCCGCAGATGCGGGAGCAGATCCTCGGGAACCGGTCGGGCCGACATGGCGGATCAGGAGAAGGGCTGGAGCTCGTCGAAGCGCAGCGAAGCGCGTCCCGCGCTCCGCCACAGCTTGGCGGTCACGTCCCCGTCTTCGTCGGTGACCAAATTGCCCATCACTCGAACGGCGGTGCGCTGCAAGAGTTTCGAGCGCATCACCGGCGGGCCGCCGAGCGGCACCGTCTTGGGATGGGTGGCGAATCCGGCCAGTCGGCGCGCCACCGAGAAAGTGCGGCCGTAGCGGGCGCGCAACATATCCGGCCACAGCGTGGACAGATCGGGCTCGTCCAGCATCCCGGCGAGCATATGGCCGCCCTCCAAGCCGTAATCGATGCCCTCGCCGTTGAGCGGATTCACACAGCCCGCGGCATCGCCGACCAGCGCCCAATTGCGGCCCGCCACCTGCGAGACCGCACCGCCCATCGGCAGCAGCGCCGACGCGACCGCGCGGGCCTCACCCTCGAAACCCCACTCCTCCCGGCGCAGCGAGACATAGTGCTGCAACAGCGGTTTCAGGGAGATGTGGGAAGGGCGGCGCTCGGTAGCCAGTGAGCCGACGCCGATGTTCACCTCGCCGTTGCCCAGCGGGAACACCCAGCCGTACCCCGGCACCAGGGAGCCCTCGGCGTCGCGCAGTTCCAGATGCGAGGTGATCCACGGGTCGTCGCTGCGGGCGGATGTGATGTAGGCGCGGGCCGCCACGCCGTAGGCGTACTGCCGATGCCAGGTGCGGCCCAGTAGCTTGCCCACCGGCGACCGCACGCCGTCGGCCACGATCAACGTCTTGCAGCTGATCGCGTGCAACCCGCCGTCGGTCTTCACCGTGACGCCGGTGACCCGGTCGCCGTCGCGGGCCACCTCGACCACACGCGCGCCGTCCACCATGCGCGCACCAGACTTCATCGCGGTCTCGCGCAGCTTGTCGTCGAGTTCGGTGCGCGGCACGGCACTGCCGTAACTCGGGAACGACCCCTCCGGCCAGGGCAGCAGCGCCTCCCGCCCGAACCCGGCCATGCGCAGACCGTGGTTCACCGTATGCGCGCGCAGCCACTCCCCCAGCCCCAGATGCTCCAGTTCGGCCGTGGCGCGCGGAGTCAGCCCGTCACCGCAGGTCTTGTCGCGCGGGAACACCGCGGAATCCACTCCCAGCACGTCCCGCCCGGCCCGCGCCGCCCAGGCGGCGGCGGCCGACCCCGCCCGTCCCCCCC
>NZ_JASCXP010000670.1:0-2171 GCF_030010695.1 Nocardia sp. CC201C | reverse complement strand
CTCCCTTCCGCGCCTGCCCGGCGGGGCGGGGCCGCCCCCCCCCCCCCCCGCCCCCCCACGGCAAACCGACTGTCGGACGGCCGATTACGGCCGTGCAATAATCCGGACCGATGCAGTCGACGGGCGGCTCCACGGTCCGGGCCGTTCGGGAGGGATTCAATGGCCACACGCGCGCTGACCCAACAGGACTTCCGCCAGGTGGTGGCGAGCAATCACATAGTGCTGGTGGACTTCTGGGCCGACTGGTGCGGATGGTGCAAGCGCTTCGCCCCCGTCTACGACGCGTCCTCGGTCACCCATCCGCAGATCGTGCACGGCACCGTCAACGGGGAGACCGAACCCGCACTGGCCGCCATGGCCGAACTCACCGGCTACCCGACCATCATGGCCTTCCGCGAAGGGCTGCCGGTCTACAAGCACGCCGGCTACCTGAGCGCCGCGCAGCTGGAAGACGTGGTGCAGCAGGTGCAGTGGATGGATATGGACGAGTTCCGGCGGCAGGCGGCCGAACAACTCCGGCAGCAGCAGGCCGCGCAACAGCAGGCACCCGCCACCGAGACCGCCGCCGCCCCTGCCGTCCCCCGCGCCGGAATCGCGGGCGGGCCGCCCCAGTACGGCTGGCCGGGCCTGCGCACGCGCTGAGCCGAAGCGCGACGACCGTTCAGTCGTCAGCGAGCATGGCCCGCCGCCGCTCGATCCGGCGGCGGGCGTCGTAATCGCGCATCCGTTGCGGATACCCGACCTTGCGCACGTCGTAGACGGGGATGCCGAGCTCACCCGACAGCCGGTGCGCGCCCCGCTCCCCCACCACCCGGCGGGTCCACTCGCCGTCGTGGGCGACCAGCGCCACCGACACGTCCGTCACCGTCGTCCGCGGTTCCACGAACGCCTCCACACCCCGATGGGTGCTCGTCCACTCCCGCAGGTAGGCCAGGTCCGCCGCCCGCGCACCGCCGACGCCACCGCGCAGCCGATCCAGGAATCCCATCCGGCATCCTCCTCTCCGGAACCCGGAAGACGCGAGCCTGGAAACGCTCCCGTCCACTATCGATACTGCCAGCGAAACGCCAGGTGAGACCGGGTGCACCCGAGTCCTCAGCGAATACACAGCCGGAACTCAGAACTCCAATGCCATCCACTGCTCCGGCCGGGCCAGCGGCGTGAAACCGAGGCGTGCGTACACCTCGTGCGCGTCCTGCGTCACCAGCGCGACGCGCCGCACGCCGGTCGGCCGCAGGTGCTCACGCACGGCCGCCACCAGGGCCGAACCGATCCCCTTCCCGCGCACCGACCGGTCCACGTAGACGTCGCAGAGGAAGGCGAAGGTCGCCGAGTCGGTGACCACCCGCGCGTAGGCCACCTGCGCACCCGAGACCGACTCGTACACGCCGAAGTTGAGCGAACCGGCGATGGCGCGGTCCTGATGTTCGCGGGCCCGGCCCAGCGCCCAGTAGGCGTCGCCGGCCAGCCAGTGGTGCACGCGGGCGCGATCGAGGCGGTGGTGGGCGGTGGAGAGTTCGTAGCCCTCGGGCAGCGGCACGGCGTCGGTCATGTCGGAAACATTCCCAGGTGGTGGGAACAGTGGCGACCCGAATTCTCGGGTCACAATGCTCGCGCGCGGTGAGTTGTGACACGCGCGATCGGCTATCACCGCTGCTCGCCGCGTCGCCGTGGCCGCTCACGGCGGCGGTGGCCGTCCCGAGAGGTGGACGCAACGGCCGCCCTGTGACACGCCGCACGCGCGGTAGTGCAAGGATGGGTATCCGGAACAACAACCTACGGATCTCCGGGGCCACAGAATTGGCTGTGGCTGTACGGGACCCCGCGACCCGCGGTGGAGACCCGCCGAGAGAACGAACTGTTTAACCCGACGAGCAGTCAGAGGAGTCAACGGACATGGCCTTCTCCGTCCAGATGCCGGCTCTTGGTGAGAGCGTCACCGAGGGCACTGTGACCAGGTGGCTGAAGCAGGAAGGAGACACGGTCGAGGTCGACGAGCCGCTGCTCGAGGTCTCCACCGACAAGGTCGACACCGAAATCCCGTCGCCTGCCGCAGGAGTCCTGGTCAAGATTTCCGCCCAGGAGGACGACGTCATCGAGGTCGGCGGCGAACTCGGTGTGATCGGTGATGCCAACGAGGCTCCCGCACCCGATTCCGCGCCCGCCCCCGA
>NZ_JASCXP010000669.1:0-2186 GCF_030010695.1 Nocardia sp. CC201C | reverse complement strand
TCGGCCCGATATGCCGGAAGGCGGAGGAGCGCTCGACCCGCGTCCATCGCACCGACCGGGTGCGGTGCCGGGGGCGGAACACGGCGGGGCGGGGGAGTGTGCTGGTCATGGCTCCAGCGTGCGCCCGGCACAGCGCCCCCGGTAGCGGTCGCCCGCCGATGGGTCCATAGACTCGTTCTATGCCCCTGTCGCCGCGAGTGCCCGATGTGGCCGCCCTCGACCTGTTGCTGTCGGTGATCGAACTGGGCAGTCTCGGGCGTGCGGCGCAGGCGCACGGCATCAGCCAGCCCTCGGCGAGTTCCCGCATTCGCTACCTCGAGCGACTGGTCGGTGTGCCGGTGCTGGAGCGCACCTCGCTGGGGTCGCGTCCGACCGCCGCGGGATCGCTCATCGCCACCTGGGCCCGCGAGGTGGTGGACGCGGCCGCACGCCTGGACGCCGGGATCGACTCGCTGCGTGCCGAGCGGGATTCCCGGCTCCAGGTGGCGGCCAGCCAGACCGTGGCCGAGTACCTGTTCCCGAAGTGGTTGATGTCGCTGCGCGCGCGGCAGCCCGCGACCACGATCGCCCTGGAATCCGGGAACTCCGCCGAGGTGGTGCGCGCGGTGCTGGACGGGCGGGTCGATATCGGCTTCGTCGAGAGTCCGACGGTGCCGCGCGATCTGGAGGGGCATATCGTGTGCCGTGACCGCCTCGTGGTGGTGATCCCGCCCGGACACCGGTGGGCTCGGCGCACCGCACTGACCGTCGACGATCTCGCGGCGACCCCGCTGATCTACCGCGAGTCCGGGTCCGGCACCCGTATCTCCTTCGAGCGCGCCATGCGGCGCGTCATCCCGGACTGGCAGCCCGACGTCCTGTTGGAGCTGTCCTCGACCACCGCCATCAAGACGGCCGTGGCGACCGGGCTGGGTCCGGCCGTGCTCAGCTCGCTGGCCGTGGCGAGTGAACTGGCCGAGGGAATCCTGTTGTCGCCCACCGTGGCCGGGCTCGAGCTGGAACGGCCGCTGCGTGCGGTCTGGCCGCGCGGGCAGCGCCCGACCGGTCCGGCCCGGGACCTCTACGCCATCGCCCGCGCGTAACGCACTTCGGGCGGATCCTTCGCCGCGAACGGCGCGAACGGCGCGAACGGCGCGAACGGCGCGAACGGCGCGAACGGCGCGAACGGCGGGATCGCCGCGAACGGCGGGATCGCCGCGAACGCCGGGATCGGCGTGTCTCCGGTCGTATGATGCCGGGGCCTGGTCAAACGCGTAACCGATCGGTTACGCTTCAGGGGTGGACGAGGTGGCCGCCGCGATAGCCGACCCGGTACGCCGGGAGATCCTGCACCTGCTGCGCGCCGAGCGGCGCACGGCCGGTGCGATCGCGTCGCATTTCCCGATCAGCCGCCCGGCCATCAGCCGTCACCTGCGCGTGCTGCGGGAAAGCGGACTGGTGCACGACGAGCTCGTGGGGCGGGAGCGCTACTACAGCCTCGATCCCGCACCGCTGCGCGAGATCGCGGACTGGATCGCGGAACTCGCCAGCGTCGACACCTGGGAACGGCGTCTCGACGCACTCGAGACCGAAGTCTTCCGCACCCGGCGCGACCGGCGCACCCGCCCGGCCGAGCCCGACACCGAGGAGAACACCGCATGACACCCCAACCGAACGGTCGCCTGCTCCGCACCGCAGCGGGCCGCGACCTGGTTCTGACCCGGAACTTCCGCGCGCCCATCGAGGACGTGTGGGCCAGCGTCACCGAATCCGAACGCACCGCCCGCTGGTACGGCTCCTGGGAGGGTGACGCCGGGCCGGGGCGAACCATCAAGGTGCGCATGCTCTTCGAGGAGAACCAGCCCATCTTCGATATGCACATCGACACCTGCGAACCACCCCGCCACCTGATCCTGCGCACGACCGACGACCTCGGTGAATGGGTGCTCGAAGCGGTGCTCACCGCGCGGTCCGACGGTACCGAACTCACCTTCACCCAGCACCTCGCACCGGGAGTCGCCGCCGCGGACGTCGGCCCCGGCTGGGAGTACTACCTGGATGCGTGGGTAGCCGCCGAACACGGTGCGGCGCAACCGAGCTTCGACGACTACTACCCGTCCATGAAGCGTTACTACGAGCAGCAGGAGCAGCGGGTGTGACGCCTCGGGCCTGCGGGCCGGTGGATCGGGACGTTCCGATAACCCCGC
>NZ_JASCXP010000668.1:0-2227 GCF_030010695.1 Nocardia sp. CC201C | reverse complement strand
CCCCCCCCCCCCCCCCCCCCCCACGACGTGCTCTCCGACCGTCAGCCCGACGTCTGATTCCCGTTGTCCTCGGCCGACACCGTCATATAGACCTGGTACCGATCGGCGCGATACCAGGACTGCGCATGCTCCACACAGCGATCCCGCGAGTAGGACATGCGGTCGAAAGCCAGTAGCGGAGAACCGAGTTCGGTGCCGAGCCAGCCCGCGTGCCGCTCATCGGCGGCCACCGCGCGCACGCTCTGCTCGGCGCGGTCGATCGGGCAGTCGTACTCCTTGGCCAGCAGCGCGTACAGCGACTGGGTGAGGTCGTGCTCCAGCAGGCCGGGCAGCAGATCGGCGCGGTACCAGCCGTCGTCGATGGACATGGGCAGCCCGTCGGCCAACCGCAACCGCACCAGATGGAACGCCTTCGCGGTGGCGGTCAGCCCCAGTGCCGTGACGGAGGCGGGCGGCGGCGCCGCGTAATCGCTGTGCAGCACCACCGTGCTCGGGGTGCGGCCGAGGCGGCGCATATCGTCGCTGAACGAGGCCATGTGCAGCCGCGAGCGCGCCACCCGTTCGGCGACGAAGGTGCCCTTGCCGGGGATGCGGGTGATGACGCCCTCGGATTCGAGCTGGCTCAACACCTCTCGCACCGTCATCCGGCTCACGCGATAGTCGTCGCACAGCTGCCGCTCACTGGGCAGCATCTCGCCCGGGCGCAGCGTCGCGCACAGGGTGGTCAGCGCGGACCGCAGCTGGGCCTGTTTGGTTACGCGCCCGGCCACGTGGTCCCCGGGTGCGCCTGGTCCGCCGGGCTCATGCGCTCCTCTTACTTCTCGTTGCGGGCCTTGGGGAATCGCTTCTGCTTGGCGACCCAGCCCGCCATGCGCGCCCAGTGCCCCTTGGCCGGGGTCACCTTGGCGACGAGCTCACGCTCCCACTCCTGCGCCTCCGACAATCCGTTGACGGCCTCGACGAGCGCCTTGGCGGCGGCCATATCGGGCACCACGCGGTCACCGAGCACGCCCTCGTCACCTACCAGGGTGACACGGACGCCGATGCGCCCGAGCGGCTGCAACACCGCCGTGGCGGAGCCGCCGTTGTCGGCGACGAATCCCTTCACCGAATCGACGACGGACGGCGACAGTTTGACGGAAGCCGGGGCGGCGGTAGCGCTCATGCCGAGCAGTTTACCCATCGGTAAGACCGAGTTGATGTGCCACTGCCCACTGCACGGCCGCGCGGGTGTACAACTGGTAACCATGCGCGCCATCCAGGTTTCCGAGCACGGGGGTCCCGAGGTCCTGCGGTACGCGGAGGTGCCGGACCCGGTCATCGGGCCGAAACAGCTGCTGGTCGACACCGAGGCCATCGGGATCAACTTCATCGACACCTACATTCGCACCGGGCGGTATCCGCAGAACGTGCCGTACGTTCCGGGTGCGGAGGGCACCGGCGTGGTGGCGGCGGTGGGGGCCGAGGTCACCGAGTTCCAGGCCGGTGACCGCGTGGCGTGGGCGGCCGCCCCGGGCAGCTACGCCGAACGGGTCGCGGTGGACGAGGCGGTGGCGATTCCGGTGCCCGAGGGCATCGACGCGCCGGTCGCGGCCTCGGCGCTGTTGCAGGGCATGACGGCGCACTACCTGGTCGAGTCGATCTACAAGCCCGAACCGGGCGAGGCGGTGCTCGTGCACGCCGGGGCGGGCGGCGTCGGGCTGATCATCACCCAGCTGCTGGCCAAGCGCGGGGTGCGGGTCATCACCACCGTCTCCTCCGACGAGAAGGAGAAGCTCTCGCGCGAGGCCGGTGCCGCCGAGGTGCTGCGCTACGGCGACGAATTGGCCTCACGAGTACGGGAACTCACCGGCGGCGTGGGCGTGGCCGCGGTGTACGACGGGGTCGGCGCGAGCACGTTCGAGGCCAGTCTGGCCTCGCTGCGAGTGCGCGGCATGCTCGCGCTGTTCGGCGCGGCCAGCGGGCCGGTGCCACCGTTCGACCTACAACGCCTCAACGCGCTCGGCTCCCTGTTCGTCACCCGGCCGACGCTGGCCCACTACACCCGTGACCGGGCCGAACTGCTCTGGCGCGCCCGCGATGTCATGAACGCCATCGCCGACGGCTCGCTGCGCATCCGCGTCGGCGCGACCTATCCGCTGGCCGAGGCGGAGCAAGCCCACCGAGATCTGGAGGGGCGCAAGACAACCGGCTCCATCGTGCTGCTGCCGCGCTGAGGCGGAACCGA
>NZ_JASCXP010000667.1:0-2229 GCF_030010695.1 Nocardia sp. CC201C | reverse complement strand
ATGGTGGCCGAGCTGCGGCGCGATCTCGCCACGGCCGAAACCCTCGGCGCTCACGGCGGAACCGAACTGCCCGCGGCAACCGGCGCGGCGCGCGACGCCCTAGAGGACGCCACCGCCAACGGCGACGCCAACCCGCTCGGGGTCTTCCAGCGGGCGGTGGCCGCGGACACCGCCCTGGACAAGGCGATCGCCGCCGCCACCGACCGCAAGCTGGCCGCCGACGATCTGGCGCGACGCCTCGATCAGGCCATGACGGCCGCGCGCGGACGCATCAATGCCGCGGCCGATTTCATCAGCACCCGGCGCGGCGGCGTGGACGCCGAACCCCGCACCCGATTGGCCGAGGCCCAACGCCATCTGGACCGGGCGCAGGAGCTCGCCACCACCAACCCCGGCGAGGCGCTGCAATCGGCCCAGCGCGCAGTGGAACTCGGGGCCAGCGCCCTGCACACCGCCGAAGCGAACGTACGGTCCTGGCAGGCCAGCCACACACCCACCGGCGGCTCGCAGACCGGCGCGGTGCTGGGCGGCATTCTCATCGACGGCATGCTGCGCGGGATGGGCACCGGATACCGGCGCGGTGGTGGGTTCGGCGGCGGATTCAGCCGTGGTGGCGGTCGCGGGATGGGGCCCGGGTCCTTCGGCGGCTCGCAGGGTTCGCGGCGCATCAGCCGCGGGGGGCGTTTCTGACCGTCGGCTCCGACATGTGGGCGATGCGCACCGTTTCGCAACCGGAGATCGGAGACGCGGACTAGCGTGGGTTCATGACAGCCGAGCATGGTTACGCCAAGTTCGAGCACGGATTTCCGCTACCCGCACATGCCAGCCCGGCCGCGATCCGGTCCTGTCTGGATCCGGCGGATGTGCAGCGCTTCGATCGCGAATACTCCGACGCCCTCGACGTGGCGCGCGAAAGTCTCGACCTCACCGGATTGTTCGACACCTTGGCCACCTGGCGGCACACCGCCGATCGCGCCCTGCTGCCCGACGGCCGGGTGCCGGTGCGTTGCGTGCTGCTCTTCGGCGACGAGGCCCGTCTCGTCACCCCCTGGCATCTGGGCCGGGATCTGCTGCGCCTGCCCGCCTCGGTGATCGCCCGCGCCTGCGATATGCCCGCCAACGAACTCCCGGGGCGCTACTTCACCGCCACCGGGGACCGCGACAACCTGCACGACTTCCGCCTGGTCAACGACCCGCGGCTGTGATCCGCCGCGGGCCGTCCGGCTCAGGCGTCGACCGTGACCCGGTGCAGGCCGCCCGGGCCGAGCGGATACGGCGGGCGCACGTCGGCGTCCTGGACCTCGCCGGAGCGGCTGGTGACGCGGGCCTCCACGGTGTGCGGGCCGGGCGGGAGGTCGATGACGGTGCGCCAGCGCCGCCACGCGGCCGGGGCGAGTTCGGCGCCGAGTTCGACCGGGAGCCATTCGGTTTCGTCGATGCGGATCTCGACACCCGCCACGCCGTGCGGCGGCGCCCAGGCGACGCCCGCCACGGTGCATTTGCCGGAACCGGGGCTGCCGACCGAGGCGACGTCGATGCGGGCCTGCGGGCGCACCCACAGCGGCTCACTGGTCCAGCCGCGCTTCCACCAGTAGTCCAGGTGGCTGTCGTCGGTGAGTTCCAGTTCGGTGAGCCATTTCGCGCCGGTGTACTGACCGTACAGACCGGGCACGAAAACCCGGGCCGGGAAACCGTGTTCGGGGCTGAGCGGTTCACCGTTCATGCCGATGACCAGGTACCCGGGCCACTCGCCCGTGCGCAGCGGGGCCAGCGGGAGCGAGATGGTGAATCCGTCGCTGGCGCGGGTGACCAGGCGGGTGGCGCCGGTTTCGGGCAGGGCGTGATCGAGCAGCGTGGTCAGCGGCACCCCGAGCCAGCGGGCGTTCCCGGCACGCCCGGCGGCGACGGTATTGTGCACGCACACCATGACCGCGTCGAATTCCTCCGCCTGCTCGGCCAATTCACGCAGCGACAGGCGCAGCGAGTGCGCGACCATACCGCTGATGGACAACCGCCAGTGTTCGGGGTCGAGCCGGGGTGGGCGCGAGTTCACATCCGCCACATAGAAGTTCGAGCTCGTGGTGATGAGCGGTGACAGACCGGGTTCGATGCCGAGGCCGTCGTCGGGGATCGGCTGGTGGGCGCCCATGGGACCGACCCGCTGCGCGCGCTCCCGGTAGCGGCGGTCGGCCCGGCGCAGCAGGGTCTCCGCACCCGCGAGGAGACCGG
>NZ_JASCXP010000666.1:0-2249 GCF_030010695.1 Nocardia sp. CC201C | reverse complement strand
TAGATCCTGGTTAATACTCTTCGGCGACCCCCTGTCCTGCGGCTACCCTGGGAGCGCGGGAAAAACAGAAATGGGGGCTTGCAAGTGGGTTCCGGTGGGCCGAGCATCCGAGACGGGCATGTGCCCCGGGTTGTGATGGTTACCGGTGCGAGCCGGTTCTTCGGTGGGAATGTGGTGGCCCGGCTGGCCGCCGACGAAACCATCGAACGAATCATCGCTGTCGACGCGAAACAGCCGAGCCGGGAGCTGCTCCGCCGGATGGGCCGCGCCGAGTTCGTTCGGGCCGATATTCGAAATCCGTTGATACGCAAGGTGATCGATGGAAATCAGGTGGATACGGTGATCCACCCGGCGGCGCTGTCCCGGCCACCCTCGGGCGGCGGTCGCGCGGCCATGAAGGACATCAACGCCCTGGGCGCGATGCAGCTGTTCGCGGTCTGTCAGAAGTCCGAGCACGTGCGTCGCGTGGTCGTGCGGTCCTCGTCGGCCGTGTACGGCTGTAGTGCGAAGGACCCGGTGCGTTTCACCGAGGAGATGAGTGCGCGCACCCCACCGCGCGGCTGGTTCGCGCGCGACATGATCGAGGTGGAGGGATTCGTGCGCGGGCTCGCACGGCGGCGTCCCGATATCTCGGCGGCGATTCTGCGCTTCTCACCGATCGTGGGACCGCAGTTGGCCAGTCGCGGGGTGCAGTACTTCCGTTCGCCGGTCACGCCCACCATCCTGGGGCGCGATCCGCGGCTGCAACTGCTGCACGAGGAGGACGCCATCGCGGCGCTCACCCATGCGGCCATGGGCGCGCCGGGCGGCACCTTCAATGTCGCGGGTGACGGTGCGATGGCACTGTCACAGGCCATCCGCCGCGCGGGCCGGATCGAATTGCCGGTTCCCTTCCTGGCTTTCCGCACCTTCGGTCGCAGCATCATGGGACCGGTAATGCGGGAATTCACCGCCGAACAGATCGACTACTTCCATTTCGGCTGCGGGCTGGACACCACCCGGATGCGCACCGAACTGGGTTTCGAGCCGCGCTGGACCACGGTGCAGGCTTTCGACGACTACATAGGGGGCGCAGCGTTGCGGCCCGTAATCGATCCCCGCTGGATCGACGCCGCGGAGAACAAACTTCTCGGCCTGCTCGGGGCCGGGACGGGAGCACACCAATGAACGACGTAGCGAAGGTGATTCGACTTCACGATGTGGATTTCGAGGCGCGGCACCGTCCGTCGCGCCAGTGGCCGGGCGAGCGCACGCTGAGCCCGGTCACCTCGTTGACCGATCGGCTCGCCGAAGCCGAAGCGCGGCAGCCGAAATCGCTGGGGGAGCTGATTCGCGGAGCCGTCGCCGACGGGGTCCGCACCACCGCCGATTTCGCGCGGCGTCGGCTCACCGGTGACTATCAGGTCGACGAATTCGGTTTGGACGAGCACCTGCTCGAATCGGTGATCCTCCCGGCGCTGCGGCCGCTGTCGGAGCTGTGGTTCCGGGTGGAGGTCAGCGGCATCGAGAACCTCCCCGAGTCCGGTGGCGCGCTGGTGGTCGCCAATCACGCGGGCACGGTGCCGTTGGACGGGCTCATGCTCCAGCTGGCCGTGCACGACCGGCATCCCAAGCAGCGGGCGCTGCGGCTGCTGGCGGCGGATCTCGTGTTCGAGCTGCCGCTCGTCGGCGGGCTGGCACGCAAGGCCGGACATACCCTGGCCTGCCCGGCGGATGCCGAAAGGCTGTTGCGCGCAGGGGAAATCGCGGGCGTGTTCCCCGAGGGGTACAAGGGGATCGGCAAGCCGTACTCGGAGCGGTACAAGTTGCAGCGGTTCGGGCGCGGCGGTTTCGTCTCGGCGGCGGTGAAGACCGGGGTGCCGATCATTCCGTGCTCGATCGTCGGCTCGGAGGAGATCTACCCGAAGCTCGCGGACATCAAGCCGCTGGCGCGCCTGCTCGGCGTCCCGTACTTCCCGGTGACGCCGCTGTTCCCGCATCTGGGACCGCTGGGTGCGCTGCCGCTGCCGTCCAAGTGGCACATCGAGTTCGGCGCGCCCATCTCGACGAGCGGGTACGAACCGGCCGACGCGGACGATCCGATGACCATGTTCGAGATCACCGATCAGGTGCGTGAGAACATCCAGCAGACGCTGTACAAGCTGCTCACCAAGCGCCGCAACCCGTTCACGGGCTGAGCCGGGTCTGGCGGTGTGAGCTGCGAACGGCCCCCCGGGGGGGGGGGCGGGGGGGGGGGTTTTTTTTGCCCC
>NZ_JASCXP010000665.1:0-2255 GCF_030010695.1 Nocardia sp. CC201C | reverse complement strand
GCGGCTGCCGATGCGGCGGCGACGGCCGCGTCTCATCCAGATTCTCCGCCCCCGGCCCCGCCTGCCCCCGCGGCCCCGCCTTCCGCGGCCCCGCATTCCCACGCGGCGTACTCGGCTTGCTCAGCGGTCCCGGCCGCCCCGTCTGAATCTTCTCGGTCACCGCCTGTTCCCGAGGCACCACCGGCATAGCCGTGGTCTTGTCCTCGGCCCCCTCCGGAACCTGCTGGATGGCAACGGTTTCCGCATCCGGTCCCGTCTCCCCGGTCGCGTCCGCGGCGGGTTCGTCGGAGTCCGCACCGCGAGCGCCGGAAGTCTGCGCAACCGCCCCTTCGACGCCCGGCTCGGTCGGTGTGCCCGCCACCCCACCCGGTGCGCCCGCCACCCCGGCAGTCGCACCCGCGCCCGCGCTGTGCTCAGTCACGTCCGCTCGGCCATCCACGCGCACATCCCCGCGCTGGGTCGTCGCGGGCACGTCCGCCGGTCCCGGAATATCCGTGTCCCGAGTGGCACCCTGCGCTCCCGCCCCCGCCCCGGCGGCCGCGTTGGTCCCGGAGCCCACCCCACCGGTGCCGCGCGCCGAACTGTCCGGTCCCGCCGGGTCCCCCGCATAGAAGCCGCCCCGGGCCTGTGCCGATCCGCCAGGTCCGCTCGCCACACCGTCGGCAGCCGCACTCGCCGAACCGGACTGTGCGCCAACGCCCTTCGTGTTGCCGCCCGCCTCGGCGCCGGATCGTGAACCACCCTGTGCGAACCGCACCGTCGGGCTCTCGCTCCTGGGCCCGCCGTGCCCGGACGCATCCCGCCCGCCCTCGGCGTGCCCGGACCCGTCCGACAGCATCACTCGCTCCGTCGGGGTGTCGGATTCGGAATCACCACGGACGCCAGCGTCTCGCACAGGGCCGTCCGGAGCGGCTCCACGCTGGAGCGCGTCGTTCGATGCGCTGTCGCCCGCTTCCGACGCACCGGGGCCTCGCGATGCCGAACCGGCCTGCCCCGCGCCGCCGCGGATCGATTCACGCTGTGTGGGAGCGTCTTCCGCATCGACGCCCGGCCGAGACGTGCCCTGCGCCGCCACAGCGGGCGAGTCGCCGTACTGCCCGGGGCCGCCCGGAGCGGTTCCACGTTCGCGTGCCTCGTTCGGTGCGCTGTCGCCCCGCACCGTTTCCCGGGGACCCCGCGGTGCGGGACCGCCGGGGCCACCTTGTCCGGGGCCACCTTGTCCGGGGCCACCGGGTACGGGAGCGCCCGGCATCGAACCGCGTTGTGCGGAATCGCTATGTCCGGAGACGTCCCGCGGGGAGCCCGGCTGCGCTGAACCTGGCCGCGCACCCGCGTCACCTGACGAATTCTCCTGCGCACGCTCCGGGGAGTCGCCCGGTGCGGAACCCTGCTCCGATGCGCGCTGCGGCCCGGCCGGTGCCGAGTCGTCCTGGGACGGAACGCTTCCGGCAGGGGCCGGCGGGGACGGGTCGGGGCGTCGTGGATCGGACCGGTCGCCGGGATTGGGCCGGTCGCCGTGTCCCGACTCGCGGTGTGGCTGCGGGTCCGGCGTGGAGACCAGGGGTTGGGTGATTCCGGCGAGCGGTGACACGGCGTCGGGGCCGCCCGGGACCGTATCGCGCATGCCGGGGCGGCTGCCGGACTGCGGTGGGCGGCCGGGGTGGCTGCCGCGCGGATCCTGTTGTCCGCCGCGCGGATTCCACTGCCCGCCGCGAGGGGCCGATTGTCCGCCGGGGGCCTGTGGTTGCCCGCCGCGCGGATTCGGTTTGTCGCCACGCGGGGCGGGTTGCCCGCCGGGTGGCTGCGGTCGCCCGTCGCGCGGGTCCGGTTGTCCACTACGCGGGTCCGGCCGTCCGGTCACCGGAAGCTGCTGCCCGCCACGTGAACTCGGGCCGCCGTCACGCAGGCCGGGCGGTCCGACGCGATCCGGTCGTCCGCCGTGCGGGTCCGGCTGCCCGCCACGCGGGTTCGGGTTGCCGTCGCGCGGGTCCGATCGTCCGACCCGCCGGTCCGGCTGCCCACCGCGCAAGTTCGGGTTGCCGTCGCGTGGGCCGGGTTGTCCGCCGGGGGCGGGTGGCTGGTTCGGGGTCC
The DNA here is from genome assembly GCF_030010695.1 of Nocardia sp. CC201C. Lineage (NCBI taxonomy): Bacteria > Bacillati > Actinomycetota > Actinomycetes > Mycobacteriales > Nocardiaceae > Nocardia > Nocardia sp. CC201C. Next base: position 164 of record NZ_JASCXP010000665.1, on the reverse strand, counting down.
CCGGGGCGTCGGGGCGGGTCTGGCCGTGGTCCGACGGCATGGCGGGGTACTGCATGGTGGTGTCGGCGGGGGAGCCTGCACCTGTGGTGCCTGACGGTGTGTTGCGCGGTCCACCCGGCAGCGGGCCGCCTGGGCCGTTGCCGGGGGCGCTCGGCTGGGGCGGT
>NZ_JASCXP010000664.1:0-2257 GCF_030010695.1 Nocardia sp. CC201C | reverse complement strand
CCCCCCCCCACCCGTTAAATCCCCGGTTTTTTATATTCCATGCGGAATATACGACGCGGGAGCCGGGGCGACAAGGCGGTGTGAGAGCGCTCATGGCGGGGTGGCCGTGGCAGCGAAGGCCGTGGTAGCGAAGGCCGTGGCGCGCTCAGTCCGGCAGCGCCCGGCGGTAGCGCGCGATCAGGGTGCGCAGCGCATCCGCCAGTTCCGGCGCGTCCACCACCTCGAAATCGGCGTCGAGCATGCCCACGTACAGGGCGAGCTGGAGCGGATGGTCCGAGCCGGGCGTGCAGGCGCACCGGTCCGCACCCAGCGACTCTATCTGCACCGGAATTGGAAGCCGCTCCCGCACATGACTTTCCGGTGCGTGCACGATGATCCGAGCCCGGTACCGCCAGGTGCCCTCGCCGACCCCGCGTTCCACCCGCGCGCTGATCTCGTGATCGGGCGGCAGCGCGCGGGGAGCGAAGCGCGGCCCGGTGGGCGTGCGCGGGCGGATGCGGTCCACGCGGAAGGTGCGCCAGTCGTCGCGGTCGCGATCCCAGCCCAGCAGATACCAGCGCTGCCGATGGCTGACCAGGCGATAGGGCTCCACATCGCGCCGGGTCTCGGCCCCGGAGTGCGCGCTGTAGTCGAAGCGCAGCCGCTCGTGGTCGCGGCAGGCCCCGGCGAGCGTGGTGAGCACCTCCGGATCGACCCGCGGCCCGCGGGCCGGAACCGGCAGGGCGTGCGAGCCGAAGGCGCTCACCCGGTGGCGCAGGCGGGCGGGCAGGATGCGCTCCAGTTTGGTGAGTGCGCGCAACGACGTCTCCTCGATACCCGAGATGGAACCCGTTGCGGCCGTGCGTAATCCGATCGCCACCGCCACGGCTTCCTCGTCGTCGAGCAGCAGCGGCGGCAGCGCGCCACCCGCACCGAGTCGATAGCCGCCGTCCACGCCGGGGCGCGCCTCGACCGGGTAGCCGAGTGCGCGCAGGCGCTCGATGTCCTTGCGGACGGTGCGGGTGGTGACCCGCAAGCGGTCGGACAGTTCGGCGCTTGTCCAGTCGCGGCGGGCCTGGAGCAAGGAGAGTAAACGGAGCAATCGGGCGGAAGTTTCCAACATTCTTCGATTGCACCTCCAATTGCGGAACGAATCCTTCCGCAATTGTTCCTACCGTGGCATTACCAGCGCAAGACAGCACCAGCGCAAGACAGCGCAGCACCGAACGGAGTTACGAGATGCACGCCGACATTCGCCCCTTCCGCCTCGAGATCCCGCAGACCGAACTGGACGACCTGCACGACCGGCTGGCCCGCACCCGTTACGCCCAGCAGGTGCCCGGCACCGGATCCGAGCGCGGCATCCCCGCCGACGAGCTGCGGGAGCTGGCCGAGTACTGGCGGACCGGATTCGACTGGCGCGCCCAGGAAGCGGCGCTCAACGCCTACCCCCAGTACGTCACCGAGATCGACGGACAGCACATCCACTTCCTGCACGTGACCTCCGACCACCCCGATGCCACACCGCTGCTGATCACCCACGGCTACCCCAGCTCGGTCGCCGAGTTCCTGAGTCTCATCGAGCCACTGGTGAACCCCGAACAGGGCCAGGCATTCCACGTGGTGGCGCCGTCACTGCCCGGCTACACGCTGTCGACGCCGCTGAGCGGCACCGGCTGGAGCATGGCCCGCACCGGCCGCGCCTGGGTGGAACTCATGAGCCGCCTCGGCTACGACCGCTACGCCGTGCACGGCGGCGACGTGGGCGCGGGCGTCTCCGGCATGGTGGCGAGCTTCGACCCCGAGCACGTCATCGGCGTCCACGTGGTCACCGATCCGTACACCGCCGCCGCCACCGCGACCTTCATGCCCGGCATGGCCGACCGGTTGAACGCCGACGATCCGGTCGACAAGGTCATCCTGACGCGCATGGCGGAGTTCCAGCAGGACGGTTCCGGGTACCTCGCCATCCAGAACAGCCGCCCGCAGACCATCGGGTACGGCCTGGTCGACTCCCCGATCCTGCAATTGGCCTGGATCGCCGAGAAATTCGCCGAATGGACCGACCTCCCCGTCGACCGCGACCAGCTCCTCACCACCGTCAGCCTCTACTGGTTCACCGCCTCCGGATCCACCGCCGCCCACACCCTCTACGACCAGGCCCACACCACCGACTGGGGCGGCCCCGCCGCCGTACCCCAGGGCTTCGCCGCCTTCGGCTCCGACGACACCGTGCGCCGCCTCGTCGCCGCGCCCGCCGACGCGCACTGGACCGACT
>NZ_JASCXP010000663.1:0-2262 GCF_030010695.1 Nocardia sp. CC201C | reverse complement strand
CAGTAGACCCGGGGTGCGCAGGGGCTGGGCAGGGCCGACAGAGTCGCCATCTCACAGATTGTGCCGGTCATGATGTGCAGGGGTGCGGCGACCAGGAGGGCGAGGATGCCGATGACATTGCCCTGCTGTGCGAACAGGGCGAGGGAGTCCGCGGCGGCCGATCCGGAGTCCAGGGCGGAGGAGCCGGTGCCGTCGGCGACGACGGCCACCGGGGGCGGTGCGGGTGCGGGTGCGGCGGCGGACTGGGCGGCGGTGGCCACGAGGGTGGTCGCGGTGATCGAGGCGACAGCGAGGTGCAGGGCGGAACGCATAGGGTGAATCTCCTGAGTATGGGTCAGCGCGGCGGCTGGCTGAGATCGCGGTTCATGGTCGGGATTTCGATGCTGATCGGCATGCGCAGATCGGCCAGGTAGATCAGGGCGGCCTGGCGCAGGAATTCGTCGAACATCCAGTACGCCTCCTGGGTGGGCGGGACGGCGGTGAGTACGCCTTCGCGGACCGCGATGAACGGTCCCCAGCTCACCCGCAGCAGTGGGTCCCAGAGGATTTCGCGGGGGATGCCCAGGCCGTCGGCGATCCGGTCGCCGAGCAGGAAGCGGGTGAACGCGCCCAGCACCGGTCGGGTGACGATGGACAGGTCGAGCTGGTTGCCCAGTCCGAGCAGCCGGTCGGCGAGCTTCGCGCCCTCCGGGGTGACCGCGATGATCGGGTCGAGCACCTGTGCCGCTTGGGAATCGGCCTCGGCCCAGGAGTTGGGGATGTACTCGTCGCGGATGCCGAGCATATGCGCGGCCACCTGCCAGGAGTGCAGGAAGGCGTCGGATTCGTTGTCCGGGATCGGTACCCGCCAGGCGGTGAGGTGTTTCATGACCGTGGTCGGGAGGCTGTGCCAGGTGACCATCATGTCGTTCTGGCTGATCGGAATCTCCTCGGTGGCCATGGCTTTCCAGTGCGGCGACCGCGGCAGCAGATGCCGCACCCCGGCGTGGGCGAGCCGGGTCTTGACGCAGGTCACCACCATTTCGCCGGCGGGGGCGTAGGCATTGTGGGTGCCGATGTCGTAGCCGAGTTTGGCGGTTTTGGAGATGCGGTCGCGCAGGTCGTGCCCGCCCTTGGAGTAGTAGACCGCGCGGGCCTCCTTGGGGATGACCGTGCTCATCATGCCGCTGGCCAGCCCGTACAGCACACCGAGGTAGAGGCCACGCTTCTTGTTGAAGTCCACCGCGGTGGCGAGTTTCGCCGGGTCGGTCCAGTGCGGCAGCTGCCGGGCGTATTCCATGAAGTCGCGCAATTCCGTCGGCAATCCCGCGGGCAGGGGCTGTCCGTTGCGGGTCCAGGTTCGCAGCAGTTCGTTGACGCGAGGCACCTCGCCGCTGTCGATGAGACGGGCGATCACCGGATCGGCTTCGGCGTCCCAGACATACATCGGATCGGTTCCGCTCCCGTTTCCGGCCACCGACCCCTCCGGTGACCAGGTCCACGGTTGCGCCCGCGCGGGTGCGACGGCGGCCAGCGCGCCGAAAGCGCCTAGAGCCCCACCGACTTTCAGCGCGAATCGCCTGTTGAGATTGTCCATGTCCACTGCTCCTCATCGAGACTTTCGCAGAGAGTGAGGCACTGAAACGCTCACCGTATCTGCGTACCACTGATGAGAGCACAGAGTGGCGGTCATCACAAGGTGGTGCCCGTGATCGGTCGGATTATCGGCCGGAGCACGAGCTGTCCCAGTAAGTGGTGGCGGCATCGCCGGATCGGCTGTTCTCGAGTGCGGCGGGTGCGGGGTACGCGTGTGCTGGCCATGGCCCCGTGGCCGCAACCCCGCCGAGTCTCGCGGCAGGGCCGAAGGCGGCGTGCACCTGGGGGTTCGAGTGTTCGAACGGCGGTAGGGCTACGGCTGCCAGCGGGACGGGGGCCGCGTGTCGCGGCGTGCGTGGCGACCCGTGCTGCCGATCGAGATGCGGGGGATCGGCGGTCGGGGCGGGTGCGGTGTGGGCGCGGTGTCCGGGTCGACGCGGGGCAGGATCTGGGTGGGGCCGTCGAGTTCGTGGTGGAGTTGGGCGAGGAAGGCGTCGAGGCTGTCGAAGTGGGTGAGGATGGTCGACAGCAGTCGCAGGGCGCTGCCGTCGGTATCGGCCGTCGTCATACGTCTCCGCCGGAGGTTGGGCCCGGGGGCGGGCGGTGGGGGAGTGCGCGGCCCACCGGTGGGCCGATAGGGTTGTCGCGGTTGGGTTCCGCGCCCACCGGTGGGGTTGTGCGTGCGGC
>NZ_JASCXP010000662.1:0-2267 GCF_030010695.1 Nocardia sp. CC201C | reverse complement strand
CCCCCCCCCCCCCCCCCCCCCCCCCCCGGCCCCCCCCCCCCCCCCCCCCCCCCCCCCCCCCCCCCGGGCGCCCCCCCCCCACGACGCGAAGACGCTCGAATCCGCGCCCCGGAACGGTGCGGCCGTGCCGTGAGACCACCAGTCCCCGCCGGCCGGGAGCACGGCACTTGATGCGTGAAGGCTGTCCTCTGACCTGTTCAGGCACCTTTTCGGAGTGGCGCGTGCGTTGCGAAAGGTAGTGGAAGAGATCAAAAGATGAGAGGTGTGGTGGCGTCGTGTGCCTTACCTGGCTTTCGCTGACGCCCGGTGGGGTGCCGTGAGCTCGGTTCCAGCCGGCGGACTGGCTGTGGTCCAGTTTCGGGACGAGTGGAGTGGTGCCGGGTGCGGTGGGTGGGTGTCGAGGGCGGTGGAATGGTTTCGGTGCGATGAGGGCCTCGGAGACTGTGTCGATGCCGGTGTAGCGGGACCTCGCTCGGGTCACGGCGAATGCCCCCGTGCGGCACGGGTTTTCACCGTGCGGGGGTTGATGCCGGGTGTGATTGTCGAACCGGGTCGTGCGGGGCGGTGCTATTCGCGGGCGCGGTGGGGTTCGCGCGGACAACGGGCTTCGTGACTGTGGCCGGATGCGCGGTGCTGGGACTCGCGGCCGTGGCGGGATCCGCTGTGGTGCGATTCGTGGCGGTGAGGCTCGCGCGCGGGGCGGGATTCTTGGTTGTGGCGGGATGCGCTCGTGCGCTCGGCCAGTAGCCGGGCGCGGCGACGCTGCACACTCTCGGCCAGCACCTGTTCGGGGTGATGGAACCGATTCACTCGTGGTCGACGCTGCGGATCCACCGTGACCGGTGGACAGAACGCCGTCCTCCCCGCATCCGCGCTCCCCGGCGGAACGCGATAGGTGGCCCACCTGGTCGGGTCGTCGGGATCGGCGGCGATCTGCGCATGATGGGCGTCGCAGACCAAGGTGAGGTTGTCGATATCGGTGGGACCGTGCGCGGCCCACGGGATGAGGTGGTGCATCGCGCACATGGTGGCTGGTGCGGAGCAGTCGGGGTGGGTGCAGCCGCGGTCACGAGCGATGGCGGCCAACCGCTGCCACTGCGACGCGATCCTTGCACCTTCTCCCAAATACAGGGGTTTGCCTCGGGTTTCGTCGAAGAGCAGCAACAGCGGGATCGAGCCCTGCGCCATCCGCCACGCTTCCCGCACCGGGATCGCCGTCCCCGTCGCGGCGCGGGCGACTCCCGCACCGCGCAGTAGGTCGGTGACCGACATCGTCAACACGATCGACACCGGCAGGCCGCGATGTGCACCCAACTTCGCGGGGCCGCTGGCGGACAGGAACGCTTTCAACGCGTCGTGCCGCCGCTGCGCCGGAGTACGCCCATCTCGCCCGACCGCCGCCGCCAACCGGTTCGGGTCGAACCCGTCGGGGTCGTGCACCCCCAACTGGGGACTGTCAGGGTCGTCGGGCATACACATGCCCGGTCGTGCCCACTTCGCGAACACGGTATCGACCATCGCCCGCAACTCCGGATCGAAACACCCCCCGAACGGGCTCATCCCATCCACGCGTTGTTCGCCGAAGGTGGCCGCCCGAAGCCGGGCCCGGTCCTTCGCGGTGGTCAGCGTGCCGTCGGGGTCGAGGTAGCCGAGGATGCGGTCGCCGACCTTGCCGACCATTTCCGGGGTGCCGGTGCGGGCGGCGTCGGCCAGATGCTCCTCGGCGATGGCGCGGTGTTCGGTGTCGACCGCGTCCGGTATCCGGTCCATCACCCGCATCACCGCCCGGGCGTGATCCCCCGAGATCGCCCCCTCGGCCTGCGCCGACGCCGTGGCGGGCAGGCGCGGTTCGCACGACTCGCCGTAGGCACTGGTCATGGCCCCCAGTTGCGCGGCACCCTTCACCCGGGCGACGGCGTCGGCCTTGGCCAGGCGCAGAGTCTCCACCAGATACCGGTACAACCCCACCGATCCGGTGGTGGTCCACAACTGTCGGTCGTTGATCTCGATCACGTGCCGATGCCCCACCGCCTCCAACCGACGCCGGCACGCTTCCAGTCCTTGCACGCGGGCGGTGAATTCGGTGTCGGTGAACCCGGTCAGGTCCTCGGCCAACAGCGTGTCGATCGCGGTCGCCAGTGTGGCGAGCGCGGGATCGCGCTGCTGGATTTCCCCCTCCGAATTCATACAGTTATTCTACCGCGAAACCTATTGCGGCAGAACAGAAAACATCAACTGAACTGCACGTCTTCACATGACATAACCAG
>NZ_JASCXP010000661.1:0-2303 GCF_030010695.1 Nocardia sp. CC201C | reverse complement strand
CGGTGGGGGCTCCGAGTGCTCGTCGGCCATCGGCGCGCGCACCAACTCCTGCTCGATCACGGCAAGAGGCTACCGGTTGTTCGGTGACCCGTAGCCGTTGCCATTGTCCGACCGCGGAGTAGGCGCTGGTGCGGTCGTCAGCGGTGAGCCGTCCGACGGCGCGACCGGCTGGCCGGGCAGCGGTCCGTCGTCATCGGAGGGGCTCTGATTCTGCGGCATGTTCTGCGGAGTCTGCTGCTGCGGATTCGGCGCCAGCCCCGGAATATTCAGGGTGAACGGTCCCACCTGCACCGGGGTCTGGGTGATGACCACCGGCGGCTCCACCGGAGCCTCGGACGACGGCGCGGTGTACGGGGCCGACCACGACGGCACACCGGCCTGGCCGCCGATGGAACCCGGCTTCGGGAACTTCACCTTGGGCTGGCCCTCGAGCGCGCCGTCCATGGTGTCCTTCCAGATATCGGACGGCAGTCCGGATCCGTAGATCATGCCGCCGCCCGCACCGCGCAGCCGATCGCCCTGCTCGGTGCCGACCCACACCGCGGTGGCCAGCTGCGGGGTGTAGCCGACCATCCACGCGTCGCGGTTCTCGCCGGTGTCGCCGAGCTGATGGGTGCCGGTCTTGGAGGCCGACACCCGGCCGCCCGCCAGGCCGTGGTTGCGCGAGTAGGCGGCGATGGGCTCCATCGCGGCGGTCACATTGTCGGCCACCGCGGCGGAGACGCGCTGCTCACCGGCCACCTCACCGCGGTCGAGCAGGACGGTGCCGTCGGAGGCGACGACCTTCTGCACGAAGTGCGGCGCGTGGTAGACGCCGGAGGCGGCCAGGGTGGCGTACGCCGAGGCCATATCCAGCACCCGCACCTGGTACTGGCCCAGCACGACACCGTTGTTCGGGCCGACCCCGCCCGGCTCGGTGAGCGTTTCGCCCACGCCCGGAATGCTTTCCGGAATGCCGAGCTTGTGCGCCATATCGGCGATCTTCTGCGGGCCGTTGCCCGGCATATCCAGCATCATGCGGTAGAAGCTGGTGTTGAGCGAGCGCTTCAACGCCTCGGCGATGGTGCACATACCGCACTGCTCGCCCTCGACATTGGTGATCTCGATGCCGTTCACGGTGACCGGGGAGCTGTCGTACAGCGTGGACAGCGGCTTGCCCATCTCGAGGTTCTGGGCCAGACCGAACACCTTGAACGCGGATCCGGCGGGCAGGCCCGCGCTGGCGAAGTCGAAGCCCGCGCCGTTCTCACCGCCGTAGTACGCGCGCACGGCGCCGGTCTGCGGATCCACCGACACCACGGCGGTGCGCAGGTTCTCCGGCTCGCCATTCATATTCGAGGTCACCGCGTCCACGGCGGCCTGCTGCGCCTGGGGGTCGATGGTGGTGGTGATCTGCAGGCCCTCGGTGTTGAGCTGCTGTTCGCTGATGCCGGCGGCGCTCAGCTCCTCCAGCACCTTGGACTTGATCAGGCCCTCCGGGCCCTGGTCCAGGCTCTTGTCGCCCAGCGAGGCGACCGGAACCACCTGCGGGAACTGCATATTCGCGCGTTCGGTGGCCGGCAGGTTACCGCTGGAGACCATGCCGTCGAGCACGTACGTCCAGCGCTGCTCGGCGGCCTTCGGATTCTTCTCCGGGTCCAGGTTGGACGGCTGCTGAATGGTCGCCGCCAGCACCGCACCCTCGGAAACGGTCAACTCCTGCACCGGTTTTCCGAAGTACGCCTTGGCCGCCGCGTCGATGCCGTACGCGCCGCGGCCGAAATAGATGGTGTTGAGGTACGCGGTGAGAATGTCGTCCTTGGACCACTCCTGCGCCATCTTCACCGAGATGACCAGCTCGCGCATCTTGCGGGTGAGTGAGCGCTCATTGCCGACCAGCGCGTTCTTCACGTACTGCTGCGTAATGGTGGAGCCACCGCCCGCGGTGTCCTTGCCCATCAGGTTGTCGCGCAGCGCGCGGGCGAAACCGCTGAAGGAGAAGCCCGGGTTGGTGTAGAAGTCGCGGTCCTCGGCCGCCATCACGGCATTGCGCACGTGCGGCGGGATCTGGTCGATGGTGACGTCGGTGCGGTTGCCCTCCGGCGGAACGACCTTGGACAGCACCGTGCTGCCGTCATTGGCGTAGATCAGGGCGACCTGATTGTTCTTCAGGTCGCCAGGGCGCGGCACCGACGCGGTCGAGTACGCGATGAGGAAGACTGTGCTGGGCAGGATGATGCCCAGCGCCAGCAGCACGTAGAGGGTGCGGCGCACGATCTTCCAGGGCGAACGCTTGCGGCCCGAGCCGGGTCGGGAACCGCCGC
>NZ_JASCXP010000660.1:0-2308 GCF_030010695.1 Nocardia sp. CC201C | reverse complement strand
GCTCACCAGGCTCTGGAAGTATCCGCCGCCGGGGTAGTAGTCGGCCGTGGTCGAGCCGCTCACGAAATCACCGGCCCACGCCACCGAAAGTCGTTGCAGCGCATCTACGTTCTTGCTCTGGGGAGTGCCGCAGGCGAACTTGTCCGGCCCGGGTGCACTGGACGCCTCCACGTCGATGTGGGAGGCGGTGGTGACCAGGACGCCCAGGAAGGGCCGGGGCAGCTGTTCGAGCACCTCTTCGGTGCCCGAGCCGTTTCGGTTGCAGCTGTACGGTGGCGCGGAGACCGCGACCACGGGCAGGGTGCTGTTGCTCAGATGGTTGAGCGAACTGCTCAGGTTGTTGCCGATGATGCTCTTGACCGGGTCGAAGAGAATGACACCGCGCAGATTGGCGAAGGCGGACGGGTAGTCGGCGCGCAGTTCCTGCGCCACGAACGGCACCGCCTCGCCGCCCGCGGAATGTCCGGCGAAGACCCAGGAGGTCGGCAGGGTGAGTTCGGGTCGCCCGGCCTTGGCCTTGGCGTCGGCGAAGCTGCGGCCGAGCTTGTCCGAGGGATCGGCGGACTTGCCGAACAGGTCGGCCACATTGTGCAGGAAGTCGGTGTTGTTGCCGAGGTTGGCGATGGTGCAGCCGAGCAGGCTGGAGGTCGGCAGAGTGGGCGCGAACACCAGGAAGCCCTGCGCGGCGAACTTGCGGGCGGTGTCGTCCATGGCATCGTTGGCGGCGGAGAAGCCGTGCTGCAGCCACAGCAGGCCCTTGGGGTTCCCCGCCGGGAAGTACCAGTCGCTGCTCTGCTTCAGAATGCGGAAGGCGCAACGGATTTCGACCTTGTTCTCGACCTTGGTCACCGTGGTGTCGGCGGTGGCGACGGGGGCGAGGGCGGTGGCGAGCGCGGCCACGGCGATCCAGAGGGAGGACAGCGCGGCCGACAGGGTTCTGATTCTCAAGGTGACTCCTTTGTCTCTCAGGGGGAAACAGTGTTTCTTCGAGTAGCGTCAATTAATGGTCTGAAACACTCGTGAGTCAATAGCTCGAGCCGAAAATTTCACCGCTGTGACCAGCAGTTTTACTGAGCGCCCGGCATGCTGCGGACGTGCGAAAGCAGCCCGGCGGCCGAGGGGCCGGGCTGCTTTCGTATGCGCAGGTGAGGGCTAGGTGGGGGAGTGCAGCAGGGTTGTCAGCTTTCCTGGATCGTCGAGATCGGCCAGGCCGTAGACGATCTCGGTGATGTCGTCGGCGCGGGCGGGGGACAGCGCCTCGGCGGTGTTGAGGCGGAATTTGACGGCCAGCTCGTCGGGGGACAGCGGGTCGCCCGGGCCGCCGCGATTGACCGCCACATGTTCGGTGACGGTGCGGCCGTCGCGGAGTTCGGCGGTCAGGGTGGCCGGGAACTGGTGGGGGAAGATCTCGTCGCAGCGGGGGTCGGGGACGCAGACCACCTTGGCGGCGAGGGTGAGGCGGGCCGGGTCGCGGGCGGCGACGTCGGTGAAGTCCTCGTGGAAGACGCCGAGTCCGCCGCCGCCGAGCAGGGCCGCGGCCACCGTGTAGGGGCCGGAGAAGGCCGCGTGGTAGCCGGATTCGGGTCGCTGTTTGGCGGTGCGGGGTTCGCCGATGGTGCGCAGCACCGGGGTGGGCGCACCCAGGGTGAGGCGGACGATCTCGTCGGCGGTGACACCGCGATCGCGCAGGCGGCGGGCGGCGTCGATACCGGCGTGGGTGAAGTGATTGCACGGATACGGCTTGAAGAACACCCCGGGCAGCTCCCAGTGCTCGCCGAGCCCGTCCAGCAGCTGGTCCGGATGCGCCCGCTCGCCGCAGAAGGCGTGCAGCAGACCGAATCTGCCCTCCAGCACCGTCGGCGGGCCGGTGAGGCCGTGTCGAGCCAGACCGGCGGCGGTGACCGCGGCGTGCGCGGCCCAGCCGCAGTGCACGCGCTTGACGGTGCCGCCGGTGCGATTGGCCTCGAGCAGGCCCGAACCCATGCTGGCGGCAATGCCGAGCGCGTGCGCGATTCCGGCGGCGTCCAGGCCGTACAGCATGGCCGCGGCCACCGCGCCGCCGACCGCGCCACAGATGGCGGTGGCATGCAGTCCGCGCTCGAAGAACACCGAATTACCCAGCGCGGCATCGTATCCGGCCATCCCTACGCGCACCGTGAGCTCGATGCCGACCGCGATGGCGTCCAGCAGCGCGGCCCCGGTGGCTCCGGTGGCCTCGGCGACGGCCAGCGCGGTGGGTACCACCGTGGCCGACGGATGCAGCACCGACGGGAGGTGGGTGTCGTCGAAGTCCAGGGCGTGTGCCAGG
>NZ_JASCXP010000659.1:0-2312 GCF_030010695.1 Nocardia sp. CC201C | reverse complement strand
CGGGGAGCAGTTGACCGCCCGCGAGGTGCTGTTCGGCGGCAAGGTGAAGCCGGAGGCGCTGCTCGCGCTGGGCACGGTGGCGGTGGTGCTGGGCGTGCTCGCGGGTCTGCTGGGCGGTGTGATCGGCCTGTTCGCCGGTCAGTCCGCCTCCTCGCTCACCGCGCGCAAGGTGGAGTTGCAGACCGCCGGCGGCGGCGAGATCCCGGCCGGTGAGATCGGCCGGGTGGTCGGCGCGGTCATGCCCGCCATGGTCACGGTGCGGGCGTGGGTCGGCGACAGCGGCTCCTCCGGTTCCGGGGTGGTGATTTCCGGCGAGGGCCATATCGTCACCAACAATCACGTGATCTCGCTGGCCGCCAACGACAAGACCGGCCAGGCCAAATTGCAGGTGGTGTTCTCCGACAACACGCGGGTTCCGGCCACCATTGTCGGACGCGATCCCAAATCCGATCTGGCCGTGCTGCATGTGGACGTGAAGAATCTGTCGGTCATCCAGCTCGGGGAATCGGAGAATGTGAAGGTCGGCGATCAGGTGCTGGCCATCGGTTCACCGCTGGGCCTGGAGGAGACGGTCACCGCCGGTATCGTGTCGGCGCTGAATCGGCCGGTCAAGGTCGGCGGTGAGGGCACCGACACCGATGCCACGCTCGACGCCGTGCAGACGGATGCCGCCATCAACCACGGCAACTCCGGCGGCGCGCTGGTGGATATGCAGGGCAGACTGGTCGGCATCAATACCGCCATCAAATCCGAGAGCGGCGGTTCGGTGGGCCTCGGTTTCGCCATTCCGGTGGATCAGGTGAAGCGGATTTCGCAGGCGCTGATCGACAACGGTGAGGTGCACCACCCCCGGCTGGGTGTGAGCGCCCGCACCAAGATCGTCGCCAATGACGTGATGAGCGGTGCCGAGGTGGCCGATGTGCAGGCCGGCGGCCCGGCCGCCAAGGCGGGCATCGTGGAGGGCGACGTGATCGTGGGGGTCGGCGACCGCGAGGTCACCGGCCCGGAGGAGCTCACCGTCGCGGTGCAGTCACAGGAAATTGGCCAGACGGTCACCGTCCGCTTGATCCGCGACGGCCGGGAAGTAGATGTCCCGGTTACTCTCGAATCAGACTGACCACCCTCGAACGACACCTCGACAGGAAACACCTCGCGATTCGCGGCCCCGCCTCGGTTCTGGAGCGGGGGAGCGAAACGGAGGAGCGGAGGAGGGAAACAGCGAGGTCCCCCGGGGCCGCGAACAGCCGGAGCGAAGCGGAGGCAAGAAGATACCGTGTTCAGCAATATCAGCTGGGGCGAGATGATGATCCTGGTCGTCGCCGCCCTCGTCATCCTCGGACCGGAGCGGCTGCCCGGCGCTATTCGCTGGACCGGTAAAACGCTGCGACAGGTGCGCGATTACGCCACCGGCGCGACGACGTCGCTGAAGCAGGAACTCGGGCCGGAATTCGAGGAGATCCGGAAACCGCTCGAGCAGTTGAACGAACTCCGCGGTATGAATCCGCGGTCGATGGTGACCAAACACCTTCTCGACGGCGACGATTCCCTCTTCACCGGAAAATTCGACAAACCCGTCAGCGCTCCTAGCAGCAATTACGGCAGTTTTTCGATGCCGGAACCGGCTAAACCGCTGGAGCGCAACGAGCGCCCGCCGCTGGATCCCGACGCGACCTAATTCGGGCCAAGTAAACCGGAGTAGACGCCGAGAGCTGTTCAGGTGCCTAGACTTCGGTTATGTCGGCCGATGAGGTGGCACGGGTGTTCGCGATCGAGGACAAGGTCGAACGCCTCAAGGCGGCCACCGATGGTGTGGCCGCAGCCCAGCAGACCATCAACGAGCTCACCAGAATTCGGCGTGCGGTCATCAGGGAACTGCACGCGGAGGGCTGGACCTTCGCGAGAATCGGTGCGGCGGCGGGGCTTTCCCGGGCGCGCATCCATCAGGTGAGCACGCAGGGACCGGTGCCGGAAGGTTTGTTCTTCGGGCACGGACCGCTCACCATCCTCACCCCTGACGTACGGTCCACCACCCGCGCCATGGCCCTGGTGGGCGCGCCGGACCCGGCCGGGCCGCACCGGCTGCTGGAACTGCTGCGTGAACTCGGATTCACCGTCACCATCGAGCGCTTCCTGCCCGGCCGCCCGCTGGATCTCGACCGTGATGGGTTGATCGTGCTCGGCGGGCCCGAGCTCTCCCCCAGCCTGCGCTACCTGGTGGCGGCGGACCCGCGGCTGCGGCGCACGGTGGCGCGGGCCGGGCGGGTGCGCCGCGGTATCGAGGATCGTGCCGCCCGCCGGGTATACCGACCGGG
>NZ_JASCXP010000658.1:0-2331 GCF_030010695.1 Nocardia sp. CC201C | reverse complement strand
ACCGCGTCCACGAGGTCGGGGCCGATCCCCTCGCCGTCCGGTCCATCCGGCGGCGGCACCTCCGCGGGCAGCGGGGCCGGGGCCAGTTCGGCCGGGGTCGGGCCCACCTCGAGGGTGCGGATGTCGATGGCGGAGCCGCCGTCGGGCGCGGCGGAGTATTCGCTGCGCAGAATGCGTCCGTCGCGCAGCAGCACCTGACCGGTGGACGTGCGCACGGCGGCGGAGGTGCGCGCGTCCTCCTTCTCGGTGCCCGGATACATCTGACAGTCGGTGGTGTCGCAGGTCTGCGCGTACGGGTAGCGCTGTTCGGCCAGCGCGTAGGACCGGGCCGCGACGGCCTGAGCGCGCAGGGCCTCCGCGCCGCCGTGATCGGCCCAGGCGGGCACCATCTCGGCGGGCACCACGCCCATCAGATAGTCGTCCACGTCGACGTCGTTGACGGTGCGGGCGGCCGCGCCGTCGAGGGCGACGCCGAGCGCGCCGCGGTAGGCGCTGCCGCCGCAGAGGGTGAGGTGTTCGGCGGCGGGCCGGTCGGGGCCGGCTTCGACCGGGTAGACCCACGGGTCGTCGGTGCTGCCCGTCCACAGCACGTCACCGTCGCAGCCGCTGGTGATGACCACATCGGCGCCGGTCGGCGTGGCGGTGAGATGGGCGGCCTGGCCGGGGATGACGCGGCGGCCCGCCACGAAGAAGCCGGAGTCGGACCAGACGTCGAGGGTGCTGTCGTCCTGGGCCATGAGGCGGACGCGGACATTGGTCGGGCCGATGGCGCCCAGTTCGGCGCCCGGATAGTAGTGCGCCAGAATGCGTTCCGCGGTCCAGCCGTCCCGGGCCTGGTTGTAGGCGCCGTGCTGACTGAGGCCGCGGCCGTGGCCGTAGGGTCCGGCGGCGACCTGGTTGCGCACCTCGCCGTCGGGCCAGGCCCAGAGCACCACGGCGGTGCCCCCGGCCAGCGCCGCGGCCACCACGCACAGACTGACCGTCTTCCGTCGTCTACGTCGCTGTAGCAAGTACCCGTTCGGCATGTCATACCCGTTCTTCCGTGATTCCGGGGCTACATTCGAGCTACCGCTTGGTAATCCTCCACTGAAGGTTTAGGGTCTGTTACAGATGGGACTAGTGTGATCGTTGATTCGTCAGGAATCAACCCCGACACCGGGTGACGATCAACGGTTCTACCTGGAATGGGAGATGCTCGTGCCGTACCGCAAGCCGAAACGCTCATATGTCCTCCCGGTCGTCACCATCTTGGCGGTCACCGCGCCGATCGGTGCTCTCGCACTCAGCGATGCCCCGGCATACCGCGATACCGAGGAGCGCAACCTGGCGGCAATACCGGCGAGCGTGGCCGAACTCGCCCTGGCCGCCGCACCCGACGTGGTGCTGCCGCTCCGAGACATCACCGGCCTACCCCTACCGGACCTACGACTATCCGACCTGAGGATGCTGCCGCTACCGGCATCCATCCGGATTCCCGAGAACCTCCCGCTACCACCCGGGGTCGAACTACCCAGCGAGATCCCGCTACCCCGACTCGATCAGCCCGCCCGCACCCCCGTCGGCCCCTTCACCGCCGCACCCGGATTCATCGCCGACCCCGGCGCGGCCGACTCCCAGATCACCCCCGATTCCCAAGCCCCTTCCGCGCCGGACAGCGAATTCCACACCGCACCAGGCGAATCCGGAACGGTTCAGGCCCCCGCTCCCGCGGCTCCCGAAGGTCCCGCGGTACCCGGCGCGAATGCGCCCGAAGCGCCCGCCGCCGACGTTCCCGCGGCACAGCAGCCGCACCTCGACCCCGAGACCGGCGAGGAAACCCACGCTCCCGCCCAGCCCGCCGCCCCCGTCATCGGCGGCGACCCCGACCGTCCCGCGCTGGCCCCCGGCGTGGTGCCCAGCGACCTCGTCGACCAGGTCGGCGCACAGGTCAAGGAGATCACCCGCGACACATCGTTCAGCATGGTGGCGCTCACCGCCAAGGAGCTGGTGGGCACGACGACCATGATCCGCGCCAAGGCCCCGGACGGCACCTGGGGGCCCTGGTACGAGGCCGAACCGGTGGACACCACCTCCGCCGACGGCGTCACCGACGCCCGCACCGGCACCGAGCCGATCTACGTCGGCGATACCAAGTCCGTACAGATCCTGGTGACCCGCAAGCCCGCGTCCACGACCTCCGCCGGGGCCATCGGCACCGACCCGGCGCAGCCCATCGACCCGGCACAGCCGCCCGGCGATCCGGCACAGTCGCCCGGCGATCCGGCCGTCGTGCCGCGCACCGACGCGGCGGCGGGCGCTCCCGCGCCGATGGGGCGGGGGGCGCTGTGGGGC
>NZ_JASCXP010000657.1:0-2391 GCF_030010695.1 Nocardia sp. CC201C | reverse complement strand
GCAGCCGCCTGGGCTGGAACGCGGCCGGTGGCAGGGGGTCATTGCGAATCTGCAAGTACCGCTTGGTGGTCACGGCCGCCCCGGTCACCAAGGCCACGGCACCGCCGCCGACCACCACCACGGCCCAGGCGGGCGCGGAGATCAGCACCAGACCGATGGTGCCGATGGTCGTCACCCCGGAGGCGGTGCCCAACCGCAGGCTGCGCCGCCGCACCCGCCGCCGCTTGCGCAACTCCCGCTCCCGCGGATCGGCCCAGCGCCGCACCGTGGCGAACGCCTGCTCCCCCATCCCGCGCAGCGCCTCGGGCAGCCGCTGCGCCAACTCCTCCGGCTCCACGCCGGCCGGAGCCAACATTTCCCGAACGGTCTCACCGGCCCGTTCCCGAGCCCCCCGCACCCCGAACACCGACGATTCGCGGCCACCGGTCGCCCCACGAGCACCGGCTCCCCGACCGAACACGCCACCAGTCCGTCCGTCCCGCAGATCCCCACGCGAGTCACCGCGCCTGGCAACACCACGCGAACCGCCGTGCCCCGCATCGCCGCGGGTGCCACGCTCCGCATCGTCACGGCGTGGAACTCTCGAGACATCGCCGCCGGAGCGGAGATCCCATGCGTCATCGACGGATCCGTCGTCGTCCCGGGTTCGCTGTCGCCCGGCGTCGGAGTCCCGGTAGACGCCGCGTGGCTGGTCCCGGGGCTCGTCGCGCGAGATGCCCCGTTCGGCGGTGGCCGCCCACCGGTCGCGCACGACGCCGATATCGAAGCCGGGCAAGGGGTTCCACGGCCGTACCGGTGCGCCTGTGGACGCGCCGGTCGCACGCGGAGAAGCACCTGTCGCGCTCGGATCGGGGCAGTCCCCGACCCCGTGGTCCGGCCGATAGCCAGCCGCGCCGAAAGCGATTGTGGCACTGCTGGATTCATGGGCCGTTCCGGTCGGCGCAGGGCCGAGAGGGTCCGGCGGTTCCGGTGCGGCCGGGCGCGGGGGCGAGGGGTACCCGGATGTCGTCCGACCGGCGGCGTCGGGACCGGCGGGGCCGTATTCACCCTGAGACGAGGAGCCGGAAGAGTTCTTCGCGACCGGCAGCGGGGCAACCGGGGGCGTCGCGTCCCGGTCGGCTGCGGACCCCAGGCCCGGGATCGGGAATCGGAATCCGGTCGAGCGCTCCGCTACCGGTTTGCGGCGGAAGCGGGCGCGGGGGGTCGCGGGCTCACCCGCTGCCCGCGATCTCCCCATCGGTCGAACCTTTCGCCTGATTGCTGCGCAGCGCTCCCGGCGAGGGCCGCCGGAGCGCTCGGTCACTACTGCTGCTGTGCGCTGCGGTCCTTGTCCAGCTGCGGCTGGGCCGGGTTGGCGGCGGCCTGGCCCTGGTTGAGCTGCGGGGACGCACCGCTGGAGGGCAGGGCGTCGCCGCGCATGGAGGCGCGGATCTGCTCGAGGCGGTTGTGGCCCGCCATCTGGATGCTGGCCTGCTGCACTTCCATCATGCGGCCCTGCACCGAGTTCTGGGCCAGTTCGGCGGCGCCGAGCGCGTTGGCGTAGCGGCGTTCGATCTTCTCGCGCACCGCGTCCAGGCTCGGGGTGGTGCCGGGGGCGGACAGGGTGGAGTCCATCCGCTGCAGGGACGCCGACACCTGCTCCTGCATCTTGGCCTGCTCCAGCTGGGACAGCAGCTTGGTGCGCTCGGCCACCTTCTGCTGCAGCAGCATGGCGTTCTGCTCCACGGCCTTCTTGGCCTGGGCGGCGGCCTGCAGCGACTGGTCGTGCAGCACCTTCAGATCCTCGACGGACTGCTCGGCGGTCACCAGCTGCGCCGCGAAAGCCTCGGCGGCATTGGTGTACTGGATCGCCTTCTCGGTGTCCCCGGCATTGGTGGCCTGGTCGGCGAGCATGACCGCCTGGCGGGCATTGGCGTTGAGCTTCTCCACCTCGTCGAGTTGGCGGTTGAGCTTCATCTCCAGCTGACGCTGGTTGCCGATGACCGACGCGGCCTGCTGCGACAGGGCCTGATGCTGGCGCTGGGCTTCCTCGATAGCCTGCTGGATCTGAACCTTCGGATCCGCGTGCTCCTCGATCTTCGAGTCGAAGAGGGCCATCAGGTACTTCCAGGCCTTGACGAACGGATTAGCCATCGATTGATCCCGCCTCCATACTGACGTGCCGCGCGAGCCCACGCGACATAGTGCGCGACCGTCACGCACCCCGTTGTGTCCCTATCCTCCACTGCGCGGTAGCCGTTGAAATCCGGGACGGCCCCCTAGGGGACCGTCCCCGCACAACACTCCCGGCACGAAGCCTACCGAGAATTTATCCCTTTCGGCTCCATCGCACAGTGTTCAGTCGGCCGCGACCAGCACCAGGCGGTCCGATGTGGGCGCCGGAATGACGAA